>JBHLLJ010000078.1:0-15385 GCA_048885705.1 Candidatus Hermodarchaeota archaeon
ATATTATCTGAATAACGTCCTATTAAATCGTCTATAATTCGTTTTAGAATTGGATCTTGTTGATAATTCACAATATTAATTATTTTTTCTCCTACTTAACATCACCTATTAACCTAGGACCATGAAATCTGTTTTTTTTTGGATTTAAGGTATGAGATTAAACTTTTCGATATAAATATCTATCATAAACAACATACTTTACTTTTTTTGTTGATTCATCTCTGAAGAATCTAATTAATTCGCGGGCTTTTGGTAAGGCGCTACAAACAGTAAAGGATAAGTCTTCTAGTTGTTTAGGTATCAACGGTAGACTCATAAATCCGTCATCGATTTCAATATCAGCATATAGTACTATTCCTTTAAGGTATATTTTTAATTTGTATAAATTATGGGAAGATTTGTATTCACCAGTGATTTCTTCAATAATCTGTTCTGTCTTTAATTCTTCAACGTGATTAATTGGATCAAGATTAAGTAGAAGAGATAAAGCAGCTCTTAAAATTGTAGAAACAATACCAGTACATGTATTCTGCCCAACTGAAACTCCCAATTTCAAATCTGGAATTAAGCCTAGATGAGCACAGCTAGTTCCTAATCCACCACCATGATGAATAAACGTATGATTATAGTAGTCTTCTTCTAAAACCCATCCTAAACAGTATTTTGGCTTTTTTCCATATCCATAAGGGCTAGAAATTCTTGGAGTCCATAATTCATTTATCGAATTAGAAGAAAGTAATTGTTTTTCCTTATAAATCCCTTTTTGAATTAAGCATTGAACATAATGCATCATTTCTTCCATAGAAACGTATAAACCACCCGGAGCATTTAGATAATCATAAAGTGGAACAGGATGCTTCTTAGGTATCCATACATCTTCTTCTTTTTTGGGCAAATATCCAGTGATCTTATTATCATCCTTCTCAAACTCATTTTTTGAAAACACAGCACGCTTCATTTCAAGTGGATTAAGGATTTCACTTCGAATAAATTCGGGATATGACATTCCTGATAATTGTTGTATAATAAAGCCTAAGCAAGTAAACATATCATTATTATAAAAAAATTTTTCTCCTGGTTTAAAAATAACAAAATCTTCTGGATCACCAAGATGAGCTAGAAAATCCTCTTTAGATGTGGCGGGATATACTTTCTTATAATCTCCAAAAGTATAAAACAATGAAGCTAATCCCCCATCTGCTGCAGGAACTCCACTTGAGTGTGATAATATATGCTTAATCAGAATATCAGGGTGTGCATTAAAAGGAGCAAAATCTAAATATTTTGATACAGAGTCTTCAAGTGATAGTTGCTTCTTCTCTACAAATTTCATAATTCCAAATGCTGTTAAAGATTTTGTTATGCTTCCAATCCCTATTAGCGTCTGGGGCGTCATTGGAGTGAATCTTTCAAGATCACGGGCACCAAATCCTTTTGAGTATATTATTTGGTCTTCCTGAAAAATGCTAATAGCCAAACCAGGAACTTTATACTTTCGCATATAAATTCGAATGATCCTTTCTAATTCTTTTGTTTTTTCTTCCATCATATTTCTTTCTATTTGGGTTTTATTGGATTAACAATGTGGTTAATATAAATAATTTATTTTTTTTAAGCACTTCTTTTCTTTTTACCAAAAAGGAGTCATTGATTTTTTTCAACTTTTCTGAAAAAATTTGGTCATATTTTTTATTTAAATATTATGAAATTAATATTATTTGATTTAATATGAAGGAATTAAAATTTAGAGTAAAAGAGGCTTTAAAGGAAGATTTTGGTAAAACTATCAAATTAATAATTCATTCAGTTCTATGGAAGGAATAAATGCGTCAGCAGAAGAACAAACAGCCTCTATGGAAGAAATCTCCGCTACAGCTAATAACCTTGGCAATTTGGCTGAAGACTTAAAAAATAAATTAACTGATACTAATATATAAAAAGTTTCCCTAAAAAAGATTTTCAATTAATTAATTTTTTTAGTATCAGTAATTTAAAAATGTGTCTAGTTGAACGAATATATATATTTATTGCAAATTATTAACTATTTACTATTACATAAAAGAGGTATATCATGCTTGATGAATCAATTTTAAACCTTCAAATTACATTATTTTTTATATGTGGAACTATTATCTTTATCATAGTCAGTTTCAAAAGAAAGGACTTTTATATATATCTTCCTCCCTATATTCTAGTACCCCTTGGATATTTTTTCGTGTACTTACAAACAGTTAACTATGTATATCGATTACTGGGTAATGCAATTTTTTTAATAGCAATGATGAGCCTCATAGCTGCAATTTTCTATGAATATTTCAAAGTTATTGGTAATAAAAAAAAAGGTAACTTGATCTTAAACTTCACTCCGATTATGTTGATTGTTGTTGGTATTCAAATTATCTTTACAATACTACTTTTTATAGCGTTGATCATGTTGATTAAACTATATTTTATTGAAAAAACTACAAAACGTGCTTCTTTAATCATTTTTATAGCTTCTGCACTACTTTCTGCAATCGCGACAATACTATCAAATCTTAATATATCTGGAATGTGGGAATTCAGTTTTGTAACGACATTCGTACTTTGTACATGCTATTTCATATTTCCCATCTTTTTAATGTTGGAAGAAAAACTGGTTACAGTGGGAGCAAGACTCGTACACTCTGAAGAAAAATTTAGAACTATCGCAGAAGAATCTCAATTAGCTATAGTTATTCTACAAGATGATGTTATAAAATATGCAAACGAAAGATTAGCTGAATTAAGTGAATTCTCACTTGATGAGATATTAAATTGGGCGCCTCAAGAATTTCTTATTAAAGTTATCGCTCCAGATTCTGTAGAGATGGTAATGGAACAAACTAAAAAAAAACAGAGAGGGGATCCAGACATAATGATTCAATATCCAGTTCATTTAAAAAAGAAATCTGGTGAATTATATTGGGCTGATGATATTTCAAAAACTATTATGTATGAAGGTAGACCAGCAGATTTAATTTCCTTAATCGATATAACAGATAAAGTACAAGCTGTACGAGAGTTAAAAGAATCCGAAGAAAAATTTAGAACGATCACGGAACAATCATTCATTGGTGTTGTGATAGAACAAAATTATGACATAAAATACGTTAACCATCAATTTTCAACAATACTAGGATATAGCTCTGAGGAGTTATTAAGTTGGAGGCTCCCTGATTTTTATGAAATTGTACATCCTGATGATGTAGACAGGTTCAAAAAACTCATCGAAGATAAGGGTAATGGATTGTTTGATAGCATTACTAACTTCCAGTTTAGACTGTTTAAAAAAACAGGTGAACTTCTCTGGTTAGAACTTTTTTCAAGAGTAATTTTGTATAAAGATGGTTCAGCTAATTTAGCATTCATTATGGATATCACTGAGAAAAGAGAGGCAGAACAAAAAATAAGGGAATCAGAAGAAAAGTTTCGGACCATTACCGAGCAATCATTTATGGGAATAATAATAATACAAGATGGATTCTTAAAATATATAAATGAAGGCTTATCAAAAATAACGGAATATAGTCTTCAGGAGATGTCTAAGTGGTCATCTGAAGAATATTTTTTCAAACATGTTTATCCTGATGATGTACTAATAGCAATGGAACGATTTCACAAGATGGAAATAGAAGAAATGGGCACTCTTGGATCTTATCCTTATAGGATATTTACTAAATCACAAAAGATAAAATGGATCGATGTGAATTCTAAAGTTATTCAATATCAAGGAAAAAATGCTATCTTAGCTACTCTTGTTGATGTGACTTCAAAGAAAGAAGCAGAACAATTAATATTAGAAGAAAATAAAAGATTATTAGAACTTCATAACTTACGAAAAGATCTAATAACTAGAATATCGCATGAGTTAAAAACTCCTCTAACCTCTATGTACGGGAGCTCTCAGATTATGTTACGTTTTAATAGAAATGGTAAAATAGAAGATATTTGGTCTTTTATTCAAATTTTTCATAGAGGGTGTATTCGTCTAAAAGAACTTGTGGACAATTTATTGGATATTGCAAAATTAGAAAATAAAAAACTCGAATTGAAGCTCTCAGATGAAAATATTAATTCTATTATTGATGCTTGCGTTGAAGAACTGAAATATATCGCAGATAACAGAAGACTTACTATAAGTGTTAAACTTCCTCATAATGTATATTATAAATTGGACAGGAGTAGATTTGAACAGGTCTTAATTAATATAATATCAAATGCAATAAAGAACACACCTCCTCGAGGAAATATTTATATCAGTTTAAATGAGACCGATAAATATATTGATATTATTGTTAAGGATTCAGGAGTGGGTATAACTGTCAAAGAAAATGAATTATTATTTCAAAAGTTTGGGAAAATCGAGAGATATGGAATGGATTTAGATGTAGATATCGAAGGAGCGGGATTAGGGCTTTACATTTCAAAAGAAATTGTAGAACTTCATGGAGGGAGAATTTTTATGGAATCAGAAGGAAGGAATAAGGGTAGCACATTTACCGTTCGTTTAAACAAAAAGGTGATCATGTGAAAACATATCAAGATGAGACGGACTTTCTAGTTATCGAAGATGATAGTGATACAATTAAAATTCTAAAAGAATTTTTTAAATCTAAAGGATATACCTACAAATATGCTAATAGCGTTAGAAAAGGGCTTGAAATTTTAAAGAACTGTACACCTTCAATAATTCTATTAGATATTCTATTACCAGATAGAAAAGGATATGAAATAATCAACTCAATTAAATCAAATACAACATTTCATAAAGTTCGAATTTATTTTTTAACAGCAGTTCATCAAGATGAAGTACAAAAAAAAGTAGATGAATATCATATCGATGGAATCATTGAAAAACCGTTTAATTTAAGAGAATTTGAAGCATTATTTGAAATTCTGAAAAATAAAAATCAGTAGTCGCTTTGTTTTATCAAGCCGCCGTCTATGATTGACTTGGCTATAGATTCACCGAGACCTTCAATATCAAATGCGACAATAAACTTTGCCTGTTCAATGGTTGTTACACTGAGAAGAGTGAATAAGATGATCTTAAAGACTCAAGTAATCAACGTTTAATTAATGCTTTAAAAACTTTGAGATAAAAGATCGCTTTAAGTTATTATTTTAACTCACTCATAACTCTCATAATAAAAATTAAGCAACTATTAGAAAATCAAGAAAATATTAGCCCTACGAGAATTCTTAATGAGTTAGACCTACCATTTGTTCGTAAAATTGTTGGAAAAATTTTGAAGGGTTTAGAATATAATTTTCCAGATGAATTTACGATTAATAAGAAATATGATAGTCATTAACATTGAGAATATTATATTAATATATGTCATTAATTTTTTTTTGAGCACTTTTTTTCTTTTTACCAAAAAGGAGTCTCTGATTTTTTTCAACAAATTTCCATCCAAATCCAGTGAGATCTTCCAAGGGCCCTCTTATTCCTTTAGGGTTACCCGTTTTAGTGTATAAAATTTCTGTACGTTTTATTGCTTTGAAAACCTGGTAGGGATTTTTAAATTTATCTATTAATGCTTGGGCTTTTCTAGGGCCAATATCGACTAAACCTTCTATGATAAAAGATCTTCTCTCTTTTTTAGACATATTTTTTGGAGCTCTTCTTGAAAATATAGGTGTACTATCCTTTATTTGTTCTCTGTAGGCGATCCTTTCAACAACTATAGCTGTGTCTTCTATATTTCTTGTTGGAATTACTGAAATCCCCAATTTATATGAAATAAATGCTAGAGCTCCATAAATCGAGGAGATTTTCATTCCTGTATTTTCAAAAACTTCATTGTTTAAACCCTCTAAGATTAAAATTGGATTTTCATAAGTATCTTTCAATCGGAGTAATTGTTCGAATAGTCTATTATCCATTATTGAGGATACAAAATCATTTCCTTCTTTTCTCTCTATTGCGACTTCACTTGAAATAACAATATCAGCTATATCTAACTGTTTTGATTCATAAGTTATTATATCTTTTTTCTGATCTAAAAGAGCTTTTAACTTATTTTCGCGATTATCAATTATTACATGGAGTACTTCATTTTGCGTCATATTACTACTTAAGAATTAATAGCTTCAGTATTAAATATTTCATATACTTGTTATTAAAGAATTATTTTTCAATTTATAAAACACTAATTTTTATTTCTATCTCTTAATTCAGCGTTTTTTGAACCTGATGTTAGAAACATACCTATTGTACTTAGAAAAAATAAGACATTTATCTTGCCAATAGAAGTACCAGTAAAATTTTTCGTATCATAATTTATTACATTATAAAAATGTGATATTTTCGCATTTTGAAAAGCCTTTACAGCTTCTGGAAACGATTTATATTTCAATTTTATATCAAAATTCTTAGGAGATTCATGAGCAGGTGAACCAGGGAAGATATAATATGGTTCATTCATTATAGTGATTGGTTTTAAGCTAGATTTTCCGTATTTTAAAGCACATTTCAAACCAAAATTAAAATCCTTAAGAATATCTATGCGGGATTGGAATGGAAAACCAATTGTTAACCATATCCTTAATATTCTTTGGAATAAATTAGCATTTTTTATTAAATCATTGATTTGATTTTTAGGAAATAGAAAGGTTGGATCACAAATTTTAGCTATTTTCTGCTGGACATTTTGAGAGGTTGTTCGAGGGGAAATGCTAATTGATGAAGACTTGCGACCAAAAGTCTTATAGAATAATCTCCACATACTTTTAGGAAATGGTAAGCGCCAAATCTCAAGATCTGCACACAAATCTAATTTTTCTTTCCGAATTAGCTCAAATAAATTCTTCCAATATTTAAAATTGCTAGGATAAACACCATGACCAAAATAGAAACTTGGAATTTTATAATCATCTATCATTTTGCTAATATCTGCTATAACTTTTTTTGGATCACGAAGAACTACTTCATTTCTACCCATAAATTTTTGTTGAGCTTTTTGACCTCCTCCACAAAAGGGACAATTAAATGGACAACCCCTTCCAATTGAAAGACTACAAGAGATTCCCATAATTTTTTTGCTAAATTCGAAATATTGTTTTGCATTTTTTAATTGTTTTATATTTGTGAAATTTAAGTCATTCAATGTTTTAGCTGAATATGAAAGCGGATTGACTTTTATATGTTTATAAGAATCTCGATAAGTTAAATTCGGGACCGAATTAAAAGAATGATTTTTATTATTATTTTGTATATACTTTAAGAGTGGAATTTCGCCTTCCCCTCTAATTATCCCATCAATTACATTATAATTTTTTAAAATTTGATCATGATAATAAGACGCGCTAAAACCACCTAAAATCACCTTAACATCTTGATTTATGGATTTAACTAATTTTGCCACTTCAATAGCACCAGATGCATTATGAATCCAATGTAAATCTATTCCACATACGTCGAAATCAATAGTTTTGAGATACTTGGTTAATTCCCAATTAGGATTTATGTATTCTTCTAGAGGATAATTTAAAATTTGAGCTCCAAATCCCTCTTTTTCAAGAAAATCTGCAATAGAAAATATCCCCATTGGAATAATAATAAAAGAACCTCTAATGGGTTTAGGTTTTTTGCCTGCAACAGATTTTAAAATTCTAGGTGGATGAATGAGAATAATATTATAATTTTTCAAATCAAATACCACAAAATTTGGATAATAGGGATGATTATATTCTAAAAAAAAAGAAAAAATAAAACAAAACTATGAGTAAAATTAAAAATTCAATAGAGATTCTTAAAGATTTTTTAATTAGATAGTTATAAGGTATTATTTTTTCATGAAATAAATCTAAGTTATTAAATAAATGCGATACTTTAACAGTTCCTAAACCCTGAATGCTTTTTTCATAACCTAAATCAATACTTGTTTTAGCTAATAAATCCATTAATGCATCGTAAGAAATATTTGGGTCATATTCTTTAATTAGTGCTATTACTCCAACACATAATGCTGCAGAAACACTAGTACCCGAGACAATTAATCTTAAATCGTTAGTTATTGGAACCTTTATGTTAAATCCAGGAAAACACAAATCTGGTTTTCTTCTCTCATCATGAGTAGGACCTCTTCCACTAAAATTAGGAACATCCAATTCTTTAGTAAGAGCGCCAATAGTTATAACTCTTTTTGCAGCAGCAGGACTTCCAATAGAATAAGGATTTGGTCCATTATTTCCCGCGGGACACACAATTATAATTTTTTTTTCTGTTAAGATATTACAAGCTGAGGATAATATATCTTTACCATCAGATGAGTTCTTTGTAGTTAAAGGAATGAAAAGAATATCGAGATCTATCTTTTCAGCGCAAATTTTATCAAAGACATTTAAAATATGGTAAAAAGAATATTCTTGATTAGAATCTGAAACGTCAAAATCAATAATGTTCACATTTGGAGCGATTCCAATAAAATTATTATGAATATCCTGAAATCTGTTGCTAATTATACTTGCCATTATTGTTGCATGGGAGATTTCACGATTTTCAACTTCAACTTTTAATGATTTTTGTATTTCAAATATTTTATGTTTTTTCAGAGAAGTACTTGAAATGGCAGGTATATTTCTATTAATTCCATTATCAATTATTCCAATCCTCACATTTTTTCCCGAATATGCGATTTCAGAATTCATATAATCATCTAATTCTAGAAATTCGATAACATCTAACATTGAGGGGTAAACTATTTGATCTTCTTCAATATTCTTTACTAATTCTTCTTTTTCATAATTAATGACCTGTTCTTTCTTCAAGTTAACTACAATTGAAGGTATTAATTGTATTTTACCTAAAATCTTTAATTGGTTAAACTTTTTTATGAATTGTTCTCTTTTTGAGAGATCTTCAAATGATATTATGACTCTAAATTGTTGATCTTCCGAAAGATTTTCAAGTTTATTCTTAAAAAGGGGATAAATAGTCATATGATTAGATAAATTAGGAATTATCAAATATTAATGAGAGTTACAATTTAAAATTATAGGAATAAAAGCACTCTATTCTTACCAAGGTCTTTTAATATAGGAATTTCTTGCTAATTCTAATTTATAGGGATGATCTTGATTAAAATGAGTTCCTCTACTTTCTTTTCGAGATAATGCACATCTAATTAAGAGTTCAGCAACCATAGACAAATTTCTTAATTCTACTAAGTTTTTTTCTACCTTATAGTTCCAATAGTAATAATCAATTTCTTCTGAAAAAATGTTCATTCTCTTAAGAGCTCTTTTTAATCGCATATCTGATCTTACCATTCCTACAAAATTTTGCATCAACATTCTGATTTCGTCCCAATTCTGCGTGATGACTACTGCTTCTGATGATGGAACAGCATTTCCAGATTCCCACTCAGGAAAATCTTTAATTTTTAACTTAGAAATGTTTTCTGATAATGAATTTGCACATTCATAAGCACTAACTAATCCTTCTAGCAAAGAATTACTAGCTAGCCTGTTTCCCCCATGAAATCCGGTACATGCTGCTTCTCCAATAACAAATAAATTTTTTATATCAGTAGTACCATCTACATTTGCTACTACCCCACCACAACAATAATGAGCAGCAGGGACTACTGGAATAGGTTCTTTAGTAATATCAATATTAAATTCTAAGCATTTTTCATATATTGCAGGAAAATGATCTTTAATAAAAGTAGAATCTCTATAAGATGCGATATCTAAGTAAACATAATCATCACCGGATTTCTTAAGTTCTGTATCAATTGCTCTTGATACGATATCCCGTGGTGCTAAATCTTTTTGAGGATGATATTTTTCCATAAATTCATTTCCTTTATTATCTTTCAATACAGCTCCTTCGCCCCGCATAGCTTCAGTAATTAAAAATGACTTGGCATATGGATGATATAAACATGTGGGGTGAAATTGATAAAATTCCAAATTAGAGATCATAGCACCTGCTCTATAAGCCATAGCTAGCCCATCTCCCGAAACCACATCAGGATTTGTAGTATATAAATAAATTTTACCTGCTCCCCCTGTAGCTAAAATAGTGGCTTTTGCTTCGATATTATAAATCTCCTCTGATTCTTGCTCTAAAATGTAGGCTCCATGGCATTTTAAATTTTTGACATAGAGATTAACTGCGCACCAATGTTCTCTTATTTCAATGTTATTAAGTCTTCTTAAATGTTCAATAAGCGTTTCTTCGACATTTTTTCCAGTATAATCATTCACATGAAGAATTCTTCTCTCTGAATGTCCACCCTCTTTTCCTAAATCATATTCCCCATTTTCAGATTTTGTAAAATCTACTCCCAAATTAATTAGATCATTAATTCTATCAGGTGCTTGCTGTATAATTTTTCTTACAACAGTTTCATTACATAATCCATCTCCAGCAGTTAACGTATCTTGAATATGTTTTTCAAAAGTATCTTCGTTATTCCATACACATGCAATTCCACCTTGAGCATGAAAAGTACTGCTTTCATGTAAAGTTTCTTTTGTTATTAATAATTTATTTGAATCTGGTAATAATTTCGATAAATATAATGCAAGAGAAATCCCTGAAATTCCACTTCCAATAATTAAAAAATCTGTTTTATACTTCAAGAGAAATTATATAAATTCTCCATAAAATTATTAAAATCTATGTTAAAATACAATTAATTAAATTAAAGTTTTATTACCCTAAATTAGACCAACCCTTATTTATGCAATCTTAATAATCTAGAATCTCTAATTTTTCTATTTTGGTCTATATTTTTTTTTCTTTTGAAGTTAATCATAATTTTTTTTTTATTGAAAATATTTTTATCGAGTAAGCAACAAGATGGATCAAAAATGTTGAAAATTGAGAAAGTCCTTTTTTATTGTGCAGGGAACACTTGTAGAAGTCCCTTTGCTGAAGCTTTTGCAAATTGGCTGAAAAAAACAAAATTTAGAGAAGAGTTGAAAAATGTAGAATTCGATTCAGCAGGTATTTATCATTATTATGAGACTGCTCAACCTGGAACTATTAATTATCTAATGTCAAAAGGTATTGATATTAGTGATTTTAAAACAAAAAGAATTGATCTTCAATTGTTAGAAAGGCAAGATCTTATTCTGGGATTTGAACAGAAACATCACATTGATAAATTAAAGCGAAAGTTCAAAAATCTTAAAGATATAAATAAAAACGTCTTCCTCTTATTAGAATATGCAGGAGAAAAGAAAAATCTAGACATTAAAGATCCATTTTATTTACCTCAAGAGGAATATAATAAGATTCTTAAGAGAATTGAGGATGGTGTATTAAAAATCGTTGAAAAGATTATTGAACATAACAAATTAGAAGATAATATTCTCGAAAATGCAATATAAAACTTATTTAAAATATAAAAATTTCTAAAAATAGCTAAACATGAACAAAATTAAGAAAGTTCTTTTCGTTTGTCTAGGAAATACAGCAAGGTCTCCAGCAGCAGAATATTTAGCTCGTTATTATAATGAAAAATTTAAAGCAAATTTGGAATTCGACTCTTGTGGGTTTATTAATGCTTTTGATTATATTCAGGCAGAATCTCGAGAATATTTAGATAAAAAAGGAATAAATTATACAGATTTTACCCCTAAAATAATTAATCGAAAATTATTGGAAAAACAAGATTTAATACTTACTATGGAAAAAGAACATTCAAATGAAATCAAAAATATTTATGGGAATGTTCCCCATATCAAGAACAAAACATTTACACTAAAAGAATTCAATGGGGAAACTTATAATATTAATATTATGGATCCATATTATACATCCAGAGAGACGTATAGAAAAGTTCTTAATATTATTGACATTGAAGTTGAGAAAGCTTTAAAGAAAATTATGAAGTTAAACGAGTTATCAGAGTTAAAAATTTAGAGAAATCACCTTTAATTAACTCTTTTTAAATGAAACTAAAATATAAATATACCTCACTTAGTTTATATTTTTAATGGATCAACTCATAATAAATAATTCCATTCTTGAAATTTTTTTAGGAGATTTTACCAATATAGAGCAATATGATGTAATTGTAATTCCTACTAATAACAGGCTCTTACCTAGTGGTGATTTAAGATGCAAGATTCTGAGAAAAGCTGGAACTCAAGTACAATTAGAATGTAACAAGATTATTAATAAAATTACTCAAGTAACTGTAGGAACCGCTGTTATTACTTCGGGAGGTAGTTTTGCCAAATATATCATACATACAAATGGTCCTAGACCTGGACAAGGAAATGAAGGTAAGAAATTAATGTTAGCTACATGGAATTCTCTAAGCTTGGCAGATGAAAAGGCTGCAATTTCAATTGTTCTTCCTCCTATTTCAATAGAAATGAGAGGAATCACTTCAAAATTGTGTGCTGAAGCAATGATACCAACCATAAAGAAATATCTTTTAGAAAAAAATAAAAATTTAATAAATGTTTCAATATGTTTAGAAAAAGAAGCAGATTTCGAAGAATTTGAAAAATGTTTAAATAGGATCGCGATTAAATCCGTTTAATTTATCTTTTTTCAGCTTTTTTCCAATTTGGTAAGCTTGAGCGGCTTTTTCTCCAAGATTTCTGTAATAGTTATCGCTATACCATGTAAAGGGTTTAACCTTATCAATATCTGGATTGTTACCTATCAAACAGGACTCATGAGCATATGTTTCAATAACTTCACCAATAAATAGATAATGAGAATCTCCAAAATCAACTGTTTTTAATAACTCACAGGCATGGGTTATAGGAGCATTCTTTATCATTGGTACATTTTTTAATTGCTCTCCATAAAAAACATCAAAAACATTTGATTTATCTACATTTTTTCCCGATTTAATCCCGCAATAGTCAGTTTTTGCAATCAATTCATTTGAGGGAAGATTTACACTAAAAGCTTTATTTTCCATTATACCTTTGTTTGTATGATGGAGCTTTCCACTACTAATTATAAATCTCTTATATGCAGTTGTGCACAGGTCAGCAACAGTAAAGAAATTTGGTTTTCCCTCTGTTAGTGCTCCTATTATCGCAACGGGTTTCGGCATTAGATATGGAAAATTCCTTATTTTTTTCATTGTCATTTTTTAAAATTAAACTTTTATATGTTAAAATTCAATTTAGTATTTCAATGTTTTATTCATATAATTTAAATAAAAAAAGACATCTTTTTCTCAAGTAGATTGCCGTAAAATTATTAAAAATTTGATATTGCTGAGGAATAAATTTTTACTTGATATTAATTTTGATTTGTTTTTTAAAAAAATAACTTGAAATTAAGTTTTAAATAGATCAAAGGTAATATTTATTTAAGAAAAATCGATAAGTTATCAGACATACTCATTGAAATTAGGGGTATTTGATAGTGGAAGAATATATAAAGGAAATTAATGATAGAATCAAAAATCCAATCGATAATATCAATTCAGTTAAAGGATTTGAGATTATCTCTGAATCTCTAGTTTATAAAGTATATGATGTTTTTGGTCGTAATAGTTTACTCTCCATTTTATATCAAATAGGGGTCTTTCCAGGCACTATAATTGCAGAGAGAATCAAAAGAGAATATGATCAAGAAGAATTTGAAATAATGGAGGCTTTAGTTATTTTAATGGAGGAATTAAAAGAGTATTATTCAATCCAAATTAGAGATATTCAACAATACGATAATAAAATCAAAATAATTATTGAAAACCATTGTTTTTTACGTACCCCTATTAGCCATCGCGAAAAATTGGATTATGGTAAAGCTTTTTGCAGAACTAATAAAGGATACTTTGAAACGGCATTTCAGAAATTATTAGGTAATAAAATAAAAAAAATTGAGATCAATTTTCTTGAAAATGATTCTGAGAAAGATGTATGTGTTGAGGAACTGATTTTTTATAAATAACATCATTATACTTCTCAGTATTTTTAAAAAAAAATTATAATTGATGTTAAATTTAACATTACTAAATTCTATTTGAAAGTTAATTTTAAGAGGTTGAAATAAAAAAATGTCGGATATTAAAAATATTGTTACATTAGGCGTTGGCCTTATGGGGCAAGGAATTGCTCAAGTTGCTCTAATGGCAGGTTACAATGTCACGCTAGTTGATATTAACGATGAATTAGTAAATAAAGCTTATAAAGGAATAGAAGTCGGACTTAAAAAATCTGAAGAAAAAGGAGCGTTAGGAGAAGGAGTAAATGCTGCTAATATATTAGCAAAATGTAAGAAATCAACAGATTTAGCTTCTGCAGTAAGAGATGCTGACATGGTTATTGAAGCGGTAATAGAAAGAATGGACATTAAAAAGCAAGTGTGCAAAATTGTAATGGAAAATGGTCCTTCTCATGTAATATTCGCATCAAATACATCCACAATGAGTATAACTGAAATCGGTAAGGATTGTGGTGCTCCAGATAGAGTTTCAGGAATGCATTTCTTTAACCCCGTTCCACTAATGAGATGTATTGAAGTTATAAAGGGTGAAGACACATCCGAAGAAGCGTTTCAAAAAACTATGAATGTAGCACAAAGTCTGCCTTGTTTAAGAGGTAACAGATTTATCGCTCCGGTTTTAAAAGATCGTCCAGGATTTATTGTAAATAGAATGAATGCTCCTGTTCAAATATATATGGCATGGGTATTTGATACTGCTAATGAAAAAGGAATATCATGGGAACGTATAGACGCTGATGCTGGGGGAAAAATGCCAATGGGACCATGTGAGCTTTCTGATTATGTTGGATTAGATACAATGTTGCATGTTATGAATTATTATAAGGATACGCTCTCGCCAGATTTTGAACCTCCAAAAGTTGTGAAAGAAATGGTGGAAGCTGGTAAATTGGGGGCCAAAACAGGTAATGGTTTTTATGATTGGAGTGCTGGGAGAGATGGAATTAAAACGAAGGTAAAAAGTGCTGAACCTGCAGGATTATTTAATTTGGAAAGTTCAATGGCAATACTTTTAAATGAAGGATGTCGAATTTTAGAAGAAGGAGTTGCATCTGGATTTAAGATTATAGATGATGCGAATATGGCAGGTATGAATTCACCAGGACCTTTTGCAGCAGGTAAAAAGAATTATGAGAAATGGAGTGGACTATTAGAAGATTTAGCGAATAAGACCGGTAAAGATTATTTAAAACCTTGCGAATTGATGAAATCTGGTGGATTTATTCAAATGAGAAAATAAATATCAAACCTTTAATTTTTTCTTTTTTTTAGGTAAAAGATTGCAATTTGAAAGTTTTTAATTTTAAAGATGATATTACCAATTATTCCAAATTATATATAAATTAAAAAAAGTTAACAAAATTCTAAAATTATTAAAAGGTGTTAGTTAAAATGGCTGAAGAGTCAAAATTTGAACATTTAAAA
>JBHLLJ010000079.1:0-15289 GCA_048885705.1 Candidatus Hermodarchaeota archaeon
TTCCATTCTTTCTTCTTTTGACATTTTTTTTCACATTTTTGAATTTCGTAATTTTACAATTTTACAAATCTATATTTTTGGCTTTTTTTAATTATTGACATTAATAATTATTAGTTAATACCGAATAAATCTAATTCAAATAAGAGATATATAAAATTTAAACATTTTATTTATAATTCCAAAAACATTATATTGATGGTGAAACAATTAATAAAGAAATTGGATACAAAATTTATATTTAAAAGAATAGATTTAAATCATAAAAAGAGGGAAGGTTAATATTATGACAGAAGACTGGAGAGAGAAGTGGAAAGATAAAAAAATTACAGTTGAAGAGGCTATTAGTAAAATAATTCCTGGAAATAGAGTATTCATTGATTCTGGATGTTCAGAACCACAATTACTTACTTCAGAATTGATTAAGAATTCAGAAAGTTTAATTGATACCGAAATTATTCATTTCTTGGATGTTGGACCGGAAAAATATTTTAAAGATAAAGCCGAAGACCTCTTTCGACATAATGCCTTTTTCATTGGAAAAACACTCCGCGAAGAAATTAACAAAGGTCAAGCAGATTATACTCCAATTTTTGTAAGTGAAATTCCAGAATTATTTCGATCTGGTAGGAAACATGTTGATGTAGCATTAGTTCAGCTAACACCCCCCGATCCTTATGGTTTTTGCTCATTAGGTATAAATGTTGATATTGCAAAACCTATAGCACAGTCTTCTTATATTACAATTGCAGAGATCAACCCTCAAATGCCAAGAACTCTTGGTGATAGTTTTATTCACATGAAAGAGATTGATTATTTTGTCTATAATGATATTCCTTTATTAGAATTTCATTTCGACCAACCTGATATAATTGCTGAGAGAATAGGAGAGAATGTTGCTAATATAATACCAAATAAATCTACGATTCATGTAGGTTTTGGGGATTTACCAAATGCAGTTCTAAAATATCTAGTAGAAAAAAAAGATCTAGGGATGCATTCTCATTATATTACAGATAATATAATACCGCTGATTGAAGGAGGAGTATTGACTTGCAGAAAGAAAAATTACCATCCTGGCAAAATTATTACTAGTTTTGCATTAGGGTCTAAAAAATTATACAATTTTATACAAAATAATCCTTTTATAGAATTTTATCCATCTGACTATATATGTAATCCTAAACATATTGGAATGAATAAAAATATGGTATCCATTAATTCTGCTAGACAAATTGATTTAACAGGGCAAGTAAATGCCGCAACAGAAGGTTATAGTTTTTATTCAGGATTAGGAGAAACTATTGATTTTATGAGAGGCGCGGCATTTTCTAAAGGAGGAAAACCTATAATAATAATACCCTCAACTTCTAGAGACGGTCAAAAATCACGGATTGTTCCTCATTTAGATGAAGGAGCTGGAATTCTATTATCCCGCGGTGATGTTCATTATGTTGTGACTGAATGGGGAGTAGCATACCTTCATGGTAAAAGTATTCGCGAAAGAGTACTTGAATTGGTGTGTATAGCTCACCCAAAATTTCGTCAATCGTTATTGGATGAAGCAAAAAAATTAAAATATGTCTTTTCTGATCAAATGCTTCCTTGTGATGAAGATGGTCGTATTTGTCTATATCCTTCAGAATATGAAACTGTTTATACAACAAGAGATAAAGTAAAAATTAAAATTAGACCTGTTAAAACCACAGATGAACAAGTACTTAAAGAATTGTATTATTCATTAAATGAAAGAGATAGATATTTGCGATTTTTTGAATTAAGAAAAGAATTCACTCATTCAAAAACACAGAGTGAGGTAAATATTGATTATCATAACGTTTTTTCATTAGGAGCATTTATTGGGGAAATAGGTAAAGAAGAAATGATAGGGAGTGCAACATATTATTTTAACCCTCAAATGAATATGGCAGAGTATAGCTTTTTAGTCAGAGAAGATTATAGAGGAAAAGGAGTAGGAACCTTTCTCTACCAACATATAATTATTATCGCCAAGGAGAAGGGCATAAAAGGCTTCTATGGTAATATACATATTCAAAATAAAGAAACAATTCGCATTATTCATAAAGGTGGTTATACCAAGATAACTCCTCCAGAGGAAGGTGAAAAGGAGCTATTTTATCGTGTATTTTTTGATAAAGAAGATTCAATTAGTTGATTAATCCCAATTTTTATTTTTCTTCTACAATTATCAATCTTGGTATTATATGAGATTTAAGTTTACAGATTATCATTTGCACACTAAAGGTTGGAGCACAGATGTAAAAGAAGATGGTCCTGCCTTTAGAGATTATATAAAACTAGCAGAAGAACATAAGATTAATATTTGTTTTCTTGATCACTATGAACTATATTATGTGGAAAATGATAAGACTAATCCTTTTTATAATGGAAGAGTTAATGATTATCTTGAAGAGATTGATACATATAAAGAAACATATGATTTCATACTTAGTGGCTTAGAAATTGAGTATTACGAAGATAAAGAGAATCAACTTATTGAATTTATGGATGATTTTGAGAAAGAATTCGATTTTATTGGAGGATCTATTCATGAATGGATAATTGGATATCCTATTACAACAAAAAAAGGATTAACAAGGTTGTTAGAAAAAATTCCTATGAATAAGGTCATAGACAAATATTTTGAAATAAGTAAAAAAATGATTAACTCACAAATTTTCAAAAACATCTGTCATATAGATACTATATTTCGTTATATCAACAAAAATGATCTTATTCCTACGAAGAATTGTGATATATCTGATAATCGAGTAATAGAACTAGGGCGTTTATGTATAAAAAATAAAATAAGAGTAGAATTAAATTTATCTGGGCTCCGATTTCCAATAAAAAGAACATTTCCGTCGATGGATGTTATGAAACAGTTAAAGAATGAAGGTGTAGAATATTTTGTAGGATCTGATTCACATTCATTAGAGTATTTTGAGGAAAAAATTCCAAAAGTCGTTGAGGCTTACAAGTTATTAAATTCAAATTAGAAAATTAGAATATGAAAGTATGGAATTCAAAGAATTTTCAAATAGAATTGACCAATGGGACCAAAAAATCCTTTTAAAATACAATGGTTTTGGAGGTAAACTATTTACAATCATTTTAAGATTTATTTCTTTTTTTGGAAGAGAGACTATATGGCTTTTCCTAATTGCTTTTTATTTGTTTGTTTGGTATGACCCCTTTTTATTAGCCTATATATCTGCGACATTTCTAACTGGTTTAATAATTATATTAATAACAAAAAAACTAGTAAAAAGAAAAAGACCATTTGAAAGACTTGAAAGTAAGATAATAGTTTTAGAACGAAAACCCACATCGAGAAGTTTTCCATCATGGCATTCCTATAATATTATGTCTCAAGGCTTATTATTTGGATTACTTTTTATGAATTCACCAATTATTTACTTTTTACTGCTTTTCCTTGTTGTCTTGGTATCATTTTCAAGAATTCAACTAGGTGTTCATTATCCTACAGATGTAATTTTTGGTTGCGTTTTTGGAATATTCGGATTTTTAATTGCACTCTATTTAATTGGTCCAATAATTTTTGAGACGTTAACTTACTTAGAGCAATTTATAATATTTGAAATTCAATATCAAAAAATCAATACAATGTTGATTGAAAATATAGGTTATATATTCCTCTTAATTAGTATATTTTTTGCAATCTTTTTACTAGCTTTCTATAAAAAATTAAGAGATTTTTTTCTAGAAGATAAGGTGAGGTCTTAAAGATCCAAACTTCTTCTCTTACTAAATAAATCTTTTAATTCATTAAGGACATTTAAGCGAGTGTTTTCTTGAGGTCTAGGAGGTGGTTGTTTTGGATTAGCAATTTCAATTGGAATACCACTTTGAGCAACGGAAAAAGCTCCTGACTCTATAGCCCGAAGCCGATTATCAATATCATTGAGTTGCATTGAAATGCTTTCTGATAAACGAATCACAGCATTTAATGTTTCTTCTAAAGTTTTTCCTAGACCTTCAACCTTTCTTATAGTTGGATCGGTTAAAGAATGGCTTGCGCTCATTAGATTTTTTACATATTTGGCAAATTGAGGTTCACGAGAAATAAGAGAGTAAATTGATGTTAAATAAATCTCAAGCTCAAATTCAACTCTTTTACTTTTCAAAAGTTCATTTAATTCGTCTTTTAAGAGCTCAATATTTAAGAGTAATTTTGGGTCATTTTTCAAATCAGGATCATACTTATGAATAAATACTAATATATAGGGTGTTTCCTCTAACAGGATAATCGAATCTATTATCTTGCTAAAATATTGGAGAGCTTCTTCAAAACGATCTGGATCTTGTACATCAATTACAAACATTAATAAATCCAATTGGACGAAATATTGTTCCGGATTACTTAAATATCTCTCTCTATACTCCTCTTGACCTCCTAAATCCCATATAAATAGATTTAAATTGCTGGCACCAAATTTCATTCTTACTACTCCTTTTGTTGGGTGTGTAGAGATCATATCACTGATTCCTAAACGGCCTCCAAATTTGGATAATAATGATGTTTTACCTGCTGCGTCTAAACCGCATACAAGAACCTTTTGACCTATAGCATCTATTCCATCTTTTTCTTCTTTGATGCTTGCAATAAGAGAGCTAATTGTACCTGTTTTTTTTAACTTAGTTTCAAGTTTTGGGTATTTTTCTTTTAATTCCTCAATCTTTTTTTGTAGGTTAATTGCTAATTCAATAGAATCATCTGTTTGTTCAATTTCAGTGAGACTCCCAAAAGGGTCATCTTTATTTATTTTTGAAGCATCTCCAATTGTTTTAATATCAAAGAGTTGTTTAATAATTGTTGACTCTTCTTTATCAATAAATTTAAAAGAATCAAGATGTAGCTTTAAAATGTCATCAATATCTTTTAGTTTATCTACTTTAGCAGATTTAGGGTCTAAAAATTTAGAGATTACTTTTATCAAGCTAGAGATTTCTGTAGACATTGCAAATGACGATTTTTATATATTATTAATAGGTTGATTAAATTTTTATTCTTATTTATTACTATACTAGTTAAAAAGATAAAGATATAAATTTTCACAAGTTATTTTGAAATAGATCACACTTATATATTTTCTAATTTATGTATTTCTAAGGAAAAAAATTAAAAATTCAATAAACATCCCTTTGCATCTTAAAACTCATGCCAGCTCATTTTGAAGATGATGATTTTTTTGAAGATGGAGCAGAGGAAGGACCTCCTTGTTGTGACAGCCCCAAGATAAGCGAAGAGGATGGCTTCTATGTGTGTTTGAATTGTGGGTTTGTATATTCCCGTATTCTTGATGATAGCCCTCGAAGAGCTTTTACTCAAGAAGAAATACAAAAAAGAAAGAGTAATGAGAGAGTTTACAGCCCAATCGGCCCAAGAACAATAATAAAAGGATCAAGAGATGCACGTGGAACATTATTAAGCCCTAAATATAAATCAAAATTTAATCGATTAGCTAAGATTCATCGATCTCTAACAACTAGTTATGAAAGGAATTTATGGATTGCATTACCAAATTTACAACGTTTACAAAAAAGGCTCGGTATTCCAGATGCCGTAGCAGAAGATGCTCTTCGGATTTATACTCAAACTGTAAAAAAGAAATTAACAATGGGCCGCAGTATAGATACCTTATTGTCAGCCTCGATTTTTGCGGCTTTAAGAGTTCATGGGATACCCAGAACCGCTGAGGAGATAACAAAAGTAGCACAAATTCCAAAAAAAAAAGTAATTAAAAGTTATCGTTTAATTTTAATGGAAGTCTTACCTAAATTAGGTTTGAAAGTCACTCATTTTTCTAGTGAGCGATATGTAGATAAATTCAATGAAGAATTAAAACTTTCTATGAAATGTCGGAATATAGCAGTTAAAATTATTGGAAAAGCTAGAGAAAGTGGATTTAATTCAGCTGGCAAAGATCCCAAAGGGATAGCAGCTGCAGCAATTTATATTGGTTCTAAGATATGTAATGAAAATCGAACTCAAAAAGAGATAAGTAAATTAGCTCGAGTTACTGAGGTTACTTTAAGAATGCGGGTTAAGGATTTACAGAATTATGCTAATATGGTAGATTAAAAAATCTTATAATATTTAAAATTCGATTAAAATTTTCTCTTCTTCGAATAAGGGAAGTATTTCGAGCATCTCTTTTATTTTAGATATGTAATTATCAAAATCATATATTCTTATATCAATCAGTAATAAAATAAGCGTTATGTTAAAAGTTTCTTCCACAAATTTTTTGTTGATTCCTAAAGTATTTAGATAAGTATTGATATTCATTTTAATTGATTTTAATGGTTCACCTGCTTTTAAAAGAGCCAATCCATGTAATGTAATCATTAAGGAACTAGTTTCAATATCTTTTATTTTTGAGAAAAATTTATTCCCCAACTTAAAGTATTCTTCTGCTACTTCTTTAAAATCATGTGATTTTAACAATTCTAAGATAGATGAATAATACCTTTTTATCATAGGGCTCCTCTTCTTTAAAATATGCTTCTGATCTCCTTTAGCATCCAATGCTTTAGCTTGTAATTTACCATATCTTTGATTTATATCGATCTGAAGTTTAGATATTTCTCCAAGATCTTCTCGCGTTAGAGTTTCTTTATGTTCTTCTTCCGAAATTACTTCATCAGTTAGTGTGAGGGGTGGTGTTTCCTTTTGGTATTCCTTCCCCATTAATTCATTCAATAATGATAATTCCTCATCAAATAGAGGAAGGTCTTCGAAATACTTCAATGATTTTTTAAATTTTTCTTCATCTTGAAATCTTTTCAGATCAATAACATATTCAATTAGAGTAACAGCAAACGCTTCAGAAAATAATTTACCCAACCCTGATAATTTCTTTTTTGTTTCATCTAATAATTTTTTGGCATCTTCAAATTTATTCTGTTTCATAAGAATTATACCCGCAATAGCTAGAGAAACTCCTGCTAACTTATATTTGTTAGTTAAATTTAATCGATTTATAGTATTTTTATAAATATCAAGAGCCTCATCATATTGTTGGTTATTTATATAATTTAGAGCTTCTTTGAAATATCCTCTTTTTAGACCTTTTCTTTCTTTCATATCATTTTCTTTATCTAATCTGGCTTCTTGTGATCTTTTTTCGATAATTGAATCTTTTTCTTGTAATTCTTCTCCTTTACGAGTTTCTTTAGCTTTTTTAGATCTAATCTCACTTTTTTTAGCTTCAAGCATCTCTATTTTCTTATGAAGTTCTGCTTTATAAGCTTGTTTCTCAATCTTGTCATTATAAACATGAGCTAAGTGTAAATTATCAAATTCAATATAGATTTCGGTAATTTTCTTATAAATTTTATTGAAAGTGATTTTTAGAGTTTCTTCTTTTTCTAGATATGCTGCTGCTATGTTTAAAGCTTTTTTAATAAGTAATTCTGCTTTACTAACTGCCGCTAGATTATTTTCATCATTTAAAATTCTCAATGCCTCATTTTTAATTACTTTAATAAAAAACAAACTAATTTCTTTGGATTGGTCGTATAACATATGGGTTCGATAAATTCTATTAGCTTTTTCGAAGATTTCATCCATTTTTTCGTAATTGTCAGTTTCTCTAAGTTCTTCTAGTTTCTGATTAAATTTTGGAAAAATTCTAGTTAAATATTTAGATTTCATATCGATTAAAAGTTCCTCAAAAAATACAAAAAATGTCTCAAATTCTAAACCATCAAGTAAAATATCCAAGGATTTTGTAAGAATTTGATCTTTTATCTCATCTTTTCCAATACTTTTAAGGTAATTTGCCTGTTTTTTTAAGAGAGTAGCAGCATTTAGAAATTTTTTTTTTTTTTTAAGTTCATTTGCTTCTGATATTTTTTGAGAATTAGCCTCCACAATTATTTCTAATTCAGTTTTAGTAAAATCTATAATTATATCAATACCTTTATTGATATATTCTTCTACTTCTTTCTTTTTTAAAGCTTTAAATTTATCTTCATAATCATCTCTTATTTTAGATAACTCTTCTTTCAGTTTTCTTGATTCTAACTTACTAATTAGAACAGAAGCAGTTTCAAAATTATTATCTTCAATAAAAAGGGTGATTAATTCTTCTAAAAGTGGATCTATATT
Organism: Candidatus Hermodarchaeota archaeon; assembly: GCA_048885705.1. GTDB lineage: Archaea > Asgardarchaeota > Lokiarchaeia > Sigyniarchaeales > SOKP01 > Loki-b32. The sequence goes on from JBHLLJ010000079.1 coordinate 8,156, forward strand.
TACACTTTTAACTTTATATGAACCCATCCACAAATTCTCTAATTCATCATATGTTTTTTTAGTAGCATGTTTCTTTCTTTCTTTAAGCTGATGTTCTAGAAGATTTTTTAATACTTCTGCAAGTTTCTTAGTTAAAACTTCGATTTCTTCAAAAAGATCTTCCAATTGATACCTGTTAACAGCTTTATATAATTGTTCTCGAGCCAATTCTAAATTATTTATACTTATTAAATAATCTGCTTCTGCAATAATTTTGTCTGAAATCCCTTTTAAGATATTTATTACTTCACTGTGAGGTAAGGTTTGTAAAATCCTAAACGCGTCTTCAACTCTACATGCTGAGATCCACGAATTTATTGCTAACATAAATGCCTCATTAATAAAAGCACTATCTAATAATTCTATACTTGACCACTGAGCTGCTTGTTCATAACTTCTAGCGGCTTTATCATAGTCAGCTTTATTAAAAAATCTGTTTCCCTCTACTAAAATTTGATCAGCATACTTTTTTTTGAAATTGCGAGATTTTGTGTTGTCAAATTTTTCCAACATTTCACTAGCTCTTAAATATAGGTTTAATTTAGAATATAAATAAGCTGCTTGTTCGCTAATTATGAAAAATTCTTCTTTGTTATAGATATCTGCAATTTGAGCTGCTTTTTTAATAGCTTGAGCAGCATAATAAAAATTGTGGTTATTAAAATAAATATTAGCCATTTGAATAATGATAGGGTATCTCATCCAAGCATTTTCAATATTTAGTGGTGTATCTCCATTTATCATAGCTAGGCACAAACACTGGAGGATTTGATGGAAATTTTCTGGGGGAATATTTACGAATGCTTCTAGATTAGGAAAATTAACCCAGATATGTGTTAATAAATCGTTAACAGTGATTGGAAGAATACCAGCCGGATCATAAAAATTTATAATTGTAGGAATTTCATGTTTTACCGAAAAGATATCAGGTATTATCATTTCAAACAGCTCTAATTCTTCCTGGACTGTTGGGTTTAAAAAATATATTATTCCATCTACTGTTGGAATTAATTCATCTAAATTAGCTGAAATGCTTAATAATGTATCAATTTCTAAATCACAGATATTATCTAAAACTTTTACCTCTTTGTACCATGAAACATAAGTTTCTTTATCTTCTCCAGGTTCGCCAAAGGATCTTGAAATGTAAAAATGAATACCATCTGTATCTGAACCAAGAATGAGAGTTCTAAAATAAAATATTGACATTTTTTAGAAATATTATTTACATTTTACGATTTTTATTAAATGATTAATTCTAGCTGGGATATAAAGATTTTTTAACACATAAAATTAATACTATAAAACTTATGAAATTATTTTAAAAGAATAGAATTCTTTTAATAATAATTAATTGAGATAATGAATAAATATTTTTGTATCAAAACGCATTGGAGATTAAATAGTGGATTACCTAGAGCGAAATTATCTTCTTATAAAAGAGCGAATGATTGAGCAAATGAACAAAAGCCTCGAATTAGGAAGACAACTTATAGACACAGAATTAGATACTGGGTTACTTAATTTTATTGTAAAGCCACTGGTAAAAACATTCTATGATTATTGGGCGAAAAATGAGGCAAGATCAGGAACTTTAAAACAAATAAAAGTTACTTTAGATTCTGGTAAAAAACTTTTACTCAATGGTAAAACAGAGGAGAATTTTTATAAGATACTTGAAGAAAACTTCCCAAAGTATCTTGAAGCGGATCAGACTTCTAATCAGTGCTCACACTCACATAAAAACTATGATAAATTAAAGCAGGTAGCAAAAGACACTTTTACAAATTATTTAAAAGAAGTTGTAAGACTTTTAGAAGTAGAAAATGAAGTAAATGATTATGGTGATTTATGTCGAGCTGCATTTCCTTCAAAAGAGATAGCTGAGCTAAATTTAATGAAACAACTAGATTATACAGATAAAGGCATTAAAATAGTTGAACAAGATTCTACAATTCTCAAAATTCCTATGGGGCGTAAAATAATAGTTAAGGCCCTTAGACAAGGGTATAATTTAACCAAAAAGGAGTTTATTACTTCACTGAACGAAACATATAATAATAATTAGTTAAAGTATTAATTTCATAATAGATTTTTACAATTAAATTCAGATAACAACATTAAGTAAATATTCAAAGCTGTATAAATTACTGTCATCAAATAGATTGGAGTTAAATAATGGATTACTTAGAGAGAAATTACCGAATTGTAAAGGAACGTATGATTGAGCAGATGAACACAAGTCTTAATTATGGTAAAAATCTTATAGATTCTGAAATAGAATTTGGTAATTTAAATTTTGTAATTAAACCAATAGTTAAATCTTTTTATCAATATTGGTCTGATAAAGATGCGAAAGTGGGAACATTAGAACAAATAAGAGTCACTCTTGATTCTGCAAAAGAATTTATCAGAAATGGAGATGGTTCTAAAGAACAATTTAATAAAATTATTAATAGGAACTTCCCTACTTACTTAAAAAACGACCAGACATATATCCAGTGCAAAGATACGCACCGAAACTATAAAAAGTTGGAGGAAGTTACAAAAAAATGCTTTATTACACAAGTAGAAGAAACTATTCTTTTTTTTAATGTAAAAGATGATGTTAAGGATTACAATGAATTATCAAGGATAACATTTAAGTCAAAAGAAAAAGCATATCAAGCATTAAAGCGTCAACTGGATTACAATGACGAAGGTATTTCTATTGTGGAGCAAGATGACTCAATTTTAAAAGTTCCTGTAGGAAAGAACATAATTTTAAAAGTATTACGTATGGGCTTTGAAATGACTAAAGAGAAGTTAATTGAGGAACTGGATATGATTTTTAATTAGAATTTCCTCAAATTAGATAGATAAACTATTAAATAAATAAGAATATAGAAGATATGGTAATTAAATCTCCTCATAATGATGAACAATATGGTATTTTGAGACGAATTTTTTTAAATTTATTAATTATTGCTTTCATTACTATAACTTATATATACCTTTCTGAACCTTTTGGTTCCATCTCTACTAATTTTATAAATAACCCACAGTTTTCAATCCAGTTTGGGATAACACTTCTGCTTTTTTCATTTCTTTCTGTCCTAGCGGGGCCTATCAATGGTTTAATTTCTGGCTTTTTAGGAGAATTATTGTATCAATTAGCATTTTATGGAACAATTTATATTGAATGGTGTTTTATTATCGCAATTTATGGGCTTCTGGTTGGTATCTATAAATATCACCCTTTAAAGTATCATAAAAGGCTAAATATATTTTATGCCTTTTTAGCATTAAGTATTAGTACCATTATTACTTTTTGGCTAATAATTGTATTTCGAATAATCTTTTATCCTAGCCAACCAATTGGGTTTATTCTAATTAATTATGGTGTAGAATTCTTATTCAATACGTTAGTTTCTGTTTTAATTATCATTCCATTGTTATTGTTTTTATATGATAAATTATTTGCAAAAAAAGAAAGACAATTATATTATATGTTTTTAACGCATCATCCTCTCTCAGCAAGTGATCATACCTTTTATCTTAAATTTGGTAGAACTAAAATTTACTTTTGCACAAGATGTTCAGGTGTGATACTTGGGGGATTGCTAGCTCTATTTACGACTTATATAGTATATAAAATCAATCAAGTCGAATTTAGTGCCGAAATAGCCTTATTACTTTGTATAATCCTTCCAATACCAGGTTTAATTGATTGGGGAACTCAGAGACTTCAATTAAGAAGAAGTTCTACAGAATCAAGATTATTTACGGGATTTATTATAGGTTTAGCTTTACATTTCATGAGTTATACCCAAAAATATTATTTCTATACAATATTACTTCTTACACTTTATTTTTCAATATTTTTTCTTCTTGTATATTTTGGACATAAGAAGGAAATGAAATTATTGAAAGAAGAGATGGATAAAATATCTGTTGAGAAAGAGCCTTAAATATGAAATTATGCTGAATATTATATTTATTCATGGACTTGAAAGTTCAGGAAAAGGTTTTAAAGGAAAACTTCTTCGCAAATGTCTGCCTGAATGTATTGCTCCAGATTTTAAAGAATATAATCCCAATGTTTCAGTTAATAGTTTGTTAGAAATCCGTATGGAACAATTGTTCTCAATATTGAAAGAAAAAAGTCCTTGGATCATTATTGGCTCGAGTTTCGGAGGCCTTATGGGAACTCTTTTTACATGTCAAAATCCCGAAAAGGTATTAAAGTTAATTTTACTGGCTCCTTATCTATCACATCCTAAATTAAATCCCGAGCTTTATTCTAAAGTAAATGTTCCGGTTGTAGTCTACCATGGTAAAGACGATAAAATTGTTTCATTAAACCAGTCTCGAGCCATTGCTGAAAAGCTTTTTAAAGATCTAAAATACAATGTAGTTGAAGATAATCATTCCCTTCATAAAACTGTAGTAAACTTAGATTGGAAAAACCTGATAATATAACAATATATACGTCTCAATAAATTATTTTTTGTTTCAAAAATTGGACTCCAAGAATTTTAAAATCAATTCTTAACATTTTTTTATTTAGGAAAAGTACTAAAATTTTGGTTGAATAATAATGGATTGGGAAAATTTTCTTGAAAATATTGGTATTTGGTATAATATATTTGTCGAATGGTATCTCCAACAACCCCTTTATGGCCAAATATTAGCAATTATTGGTATAATCGCTATATTAGCTTTAGTTGTAACGCTACTTTATTATATTATTAAAGGAATTGCTTATTTAATCTATTATGTTATCAAAGGAGTGTTTTACCTTCTTAAGTATATTGGATATGGGGTCTTTAAACTGTTTGAAGGATTTTACCTTTTAGTTTCAGGGAAATCAAAACTTAAAAAGCAGAATAGTAACCATTTTAATTATCACAATAATTCTATAGGGGAACAACGAATCTTATTGGAATATTGTAGTGAATGTGGAAAAAAAATAACCAATAAAATGAAAAATCACTTAAAAATAAATGAATTTGTATTTTGTATCAATTGTGGTACAAGATTAAGAAGAGAACAAGCAATTCAATCTCTTACAGTCTCTTATTAATAATACTATAACCCATTTTATTCGAAAAAAATTAAAATAAATGTAAATGATTATAATAAAGGTGTAATGAAAAAGTATGAGCAAAATTTTTGTCTGCAGAGAATGTGGATATGTATTCCCTCAAGAACTTTCTCACCTAATAGAAAATAATATTCAAGTTTATTGTGAAAGATGTGGTTCTCCTTTTATTTTGGACGGAGTTAAATTTAGACCTGCTCCAACTCCCTATATAAGAGAGAAAAAGTCATATCATACCTTACCTGAAAAAAAATCATCTAGTTTAGATAAGTTTATTCAATTTTTAAATAAAGTTTCTTCTATACCGTTGTTTATTTTTTTCTTTACTATTGTAATATCTATTTTTATCAACCTATTTCCATTTATTGGAATTTATAATCTATTAGATCCTATTGCTCAAATAATAATTTGTTTATTTTTGATAATTTATGATAGAACTTATATTGCTGCGAAGGTTAAGGAGAAAAAATATAATGAAATTTTCCTAGATTCTTTTTGCTGGGGAATATTAGGCTGTATTTTGTATGGCTTAGGTGTCATAATCCTTATTAAAGGAATTTTCATCGCAATATATGTCCTAACAGATTCTCAAAATAAGGATTACAAAATCTATGATTATGGTTTACTAGCAAAGAATTCATTAAATTATTTCTCTAACAAAGCAGGTTTTATAATAATACTATATGCTATTTATAGATTAATTTTTGGGAATATTTCACTCCCAAATGGAGGAAATTCTATTGTATATTTACCATTTGGCATCCTAATCCCTTTGGCAATTCTAGGATATTTTGTTCTATTGATCATAGCTATAATCGTCTTACTTATAGATACTGGAATAAAAAAGGGAATCAAGGAAAAACAAAAGTTTGTGGCAAAAGATGGCGTAATGTTAATTATATTAGGGATTTTAGGAACGATGTTTTATGCGACAGGTATCTTTATACTCCTAAAAGGAATATTGATCATTTTCTTATGTTTTGGCAAACCATCAGAAAAAGCTCAAAAAGTGCCTGAAATTGAAAAAGAAGAAATATATGTTCCTGCTCCACCTATCCCTCCCACTCCACCTTCGCCACCTACCCCATATAGAAAAGTAGAAACCCCCCAAAAAGTAGTTGTTGAGGAAGAGGAAATCGAATTAGAACAAGTGGAAAAGCCAATCGAGATTCAAACTCCTGAAAGAGCCGAAATCAAAATTGGAGGAGAAGAAAAGGAAGAAGTATCAATAAGTGAAATTGAAGAGCAACCAGTAAAAATTGATGAAGAAGCAAAATTCAAAAGAGAAGAAGCATTCAAATTAAAGCTACATGATTCTCTCTTACCCGTGAAAGATGAAAAAGACAAAAAATTAGTTAAAGAATATTTCTCAAAGATCTTTGCTGTATTATCAAAAGATTTGAGGAAGCAAATCATAGATCTAAAAATTTCCAAAAAAGAAAAGAAAGAATTGTTAGAAGAACTTGCATTTTTAACAAACGAGGAGCAGGTAAAATATATCGAAGCAATTGTTAATTTATATAAAGAAATACCAAAAAAGTTGATTAGTAGGATACGTAAACTTCCAAATGTTAAACCTAAACACTATGATAAAATAGTTGAGGAATTAAAATATATGGATTATGAGGAACAAATAAAATTTGTTCAATTCTTAGAGGAAAACGCCTAAAAATGTCGCTTGAAAAAAGAAGAGAACCCAGAGGCAACAAAGAAAAGGAAATTCTAGAGGAAAGTTCATTTAGGCGTCTTGATTTTAAACCTCTAGGAGAAAAAGGAGAAAAAAAAATAGAAATCGAAGAAATAAAAGAAGAAATAGTCGAGGAGTTAAGTGAAATAGAAAAAGATGTTTTAGAAATTGCTGAAGATATATTAAAATTAAAACGATATGACACAGAATTTGAAATTGTATCAGAAACTCAAATCCAAAAATACCCAATAATCGAAAAATTATATGCTAAATGTATTGCTAAGTATTCTTATAAGAAAGGATATAGTAAAGAAGATATTTTCTT
>JBHLLJ010000080.1:0-15252 GCA_048885705.1 Candidatus Hermodarchaeota archaeon
AATATCAACAAATGGGAAAGGATTATATTTTTGGAGGAGTTGAGGTAAATAAAGAAGAGGAGGCGGCATAATTTGACTGTAAAAGAAGAAAAGTTAGAAAATGTCAAAAGTTTAGGGGAAAAGGTTGTTCATGCTGAGGATGATGAACCACGAATTGGAGTATTTGTATGTCATTGTGGACACAATATTGCAGGAACTGTAGATGTAGCTAAAGTTGCTGAATATGCTTCAACCTTGCCAAATGTTGTTAAAGCGGAACATTATATGTTTATGTGTTCAAAACCTGGAGTTCAAATGGTTAAGGATTCCATTGAAGAGTTAGGTGTAAATCGAACAGTTGTAGCATCATGTTCCAAAAATCAACATGGAAGGACTTTTGCTAACGCAATTGAAGAGATGGGTCTAAATAAGCATAAACATCAACAAGTAAACATACGAGAATATTGTAGCTGGGTTCATCAAAAAGAAAAAGACAAAGCAACAGATAAAGCATTGAAGCTTGTTGAAGCAGGGGTTAATAGAGCTAGAAATTTAGAAGATGTTGAAACTAGGAAGATTCCCACTACTAAAGCAGCATTAGTAATAGGAGCAGGTATAGCTGGGCTTAGATCTGCTCATGATTTGGCTGAGTTGGGTATTCCAGTTTATTTAGTTGAACGAAATTCGACTATTGGAGGTCATATGACACAACTTAATAAAACATTCCCGACGCTAGAGTGTCCACAATGCTCAATCTCTCCATTAACAAATGGAGTTGCTAACCATCCCTTAATAGAATTATATACTAATGCCCAAATTAAAAATGTTGAAGGTTCCATGGGAAATTTCGAGGTAGAGGTTGAAATTAAACCGCGATATGTAAAGGATAATTGCACTTCTTGTGGTGAATGTGCTGCTCATTGTCCAGTGGAAGTTCCGAGTGAATGGGACAGTGGGATGTCTATGAGAAATGCGATATACAAAGCATATCCACAAGCAATACCTGCAACTTATGTAAGGGATAAAAAAGCCTGTATTGAATGTAATACATGTATTAACATTTGTCCAGTTCAAGCAGTCGATTTTTCGATGCAAACAGAAACTAAAACGTTCAAAGTTGGTTCAATAGTAGTTGCAGCTGGTTATGATGAATATGATCCTACAGAAATCGAACCTTATCATTATGGGCAAGTAGGATATGAAGATGTTATTACACAATTAAAATTAGAACGAATGCTCTCGCCAACTTCACTCACGAACAGTCAAGTTTTACGTCCCTCAGATGGTAAAATTCCTAAAAGCATTGTGATGATACAATGCGTAGGAAGTAGAAATGATCAAGTGGGGAATCAATACTGTACTGGAGTTTGTTGCAAGTTTGCAATTAAAAATGCGAGAATAGTCAAAGAAATGTATCCAAATTCAGATGTGACTATCTGCTATATCGATGTAAGAACTCCCGGATTAAACTTTGAGGAACTATATAAATCTGCACAAGAAGTTGGAGTGAGATTTATTAGAGGACGTCCTTCAGAAATTCTTAGAGATCCAGTTTCGGGAGAATTAAGAGTAATAGTTGAAGATACATTAAGTCAAACACCTTTGAAATTGAAAGCAGATTTAGTAGTACTTTCTGCTGCAATGGTGCCTCCTGAAGGTATCGGTCCTTTAGGGTCAAAACTGCATGTACTTCGTTCCAAGGAAGGATTCTTAAAGGAATTCCATATTAAAATGAATCCTACATTAAGTAGTAAGGGAGGAATTTTCCTTGCTGGTGCTATTCAGGGACCTAAAGACATCTCAGAAACAGTTTCTCATGCTGGAAATGCTGCTGCTTTAGCTGCTGCTCCATTGGTTAAAGGATATATTGAAAAGGAGATGTTAATCCCTACAATTGACTATGATTTATGTGTTAAATGTGGATTATGCAAAACAGTCTGTGCTCCTGCTGCAATTGATATTGGTACTGATGGGAGCCCAATTGTAAATGAAATTGCATGTAAGTCATGTGGTATGTGCATGCCTGCATGTCCAACAGGAGCAATTCAATTATTAAATTTTTCAGATGATCAATTATTAGATGAAATAATCGCTGTATCAGGCGGAGGTGCTGTATGCGAATGAATGAATGTGAATATATAGAACCGGAGGTTCTTGATAAAATTCAGAACATCTGTGTCTTCATGTGCAACGAATGCGGTCAAGGCTCGGCAAATACTGCTGGCGTTGCTCGAATGGCTTATGAGCCGGCAATTAGAATCGTAAGAGTACAATGTACAGGTCAAGTTGGACCAATTCAAATCATGGATGCGTTGAATAACGGAGCTGATGCTGTGGCTTGTGTAGGATGTTGTTTAGGAGCTTGTCATTTCTTTAATGGTAATATTCTATCAATGCATAGAATTAAGCTCATGAAAAAGTTATTCAAAGAATTAGGATATAGTGATCAATTCGTTAATCAGTATACTTCAAGAGCAGCTGAAGGTGAAACGGCAGTTGGTGATTTTGAAGATATAGTCGAAAGATTAGCTAATGCAATTAGAAAGGAGGGTACGATAAAAGATGGATGTTAAGGTATTTCAATTTAATGGATGTAATAAATGTTTTAATGAGATAATACTCCTTAAAGAGAATTCAAAGTATTCAGTACAATTGATATCAAATCCAAAAAATTGGAAAGAAGAAAAAGTAGATGTTGCTGTAATAACAGGCTATTTATTACCAGAGGATAAAGAAATCCTAGAAAAAATTAAAGCCAATTCTAAGAGAGTCATTGCTTATGGAAATTGTACCACCACTGGTGGAGTTTTTGCTCTTGCCAATCAAAGGGGACATAGTGTTATTCCAATAAAAAGAATAATTGAACCTATAATTGAAGTTAATGGATGTCTTGGAGAAATTGAGGAATTAAAACTCGCTATTGATGGATCAAAAAGACCACAATTGAAAAATTTATGCGATGTATGCCAAAGAAAAAGAACTTGCCACTATTTAGATGAAGTACATCGTCAAATCGAATTAAATGAAAGTAATACTTGCTTTAATGATTTGGGCTTTCTTTGTAATGGTTTTATAGCAAAAGAATGTAAAGAACGATGTATAGATTATAACACACCATGTAGAGGATGTAAACCTTCAGTTGAGCGCTCTGGTATCAGAATGCTTGGTATGTTTGGTACTTTAATGGGTAATATTGAAGTGGCAACTGAACATTCTGAAAAAGGAGCTACAGATAAACTTGCTGACGCCGAAGATGACTTAACCCAAAGTTTACCAGATATAGTTGGAAATTTCTTTAGGTTTACTTTACCCACATCTGGATTACCTAAAGGAAGAATTCCATCTACAGGAACTTTACTTGAAGATGTGTTTACTGGGCGGTTAATCGAAGAATTACCTTTAATTTCCGGATTATTAGGAGGAGACAAATGGATTTCGTTAACACTCAAAATTATTGAAAGTTATGAAGAAGCAAATGAGATAGAAGTAAGTGAAGAAACAAAGAAAAATCGTAATAAATTACTTCAATTAGAAAAGCAGCTACAAAATGCAATAAAAGAAGAGGATCCGAAACTCTATAGGAAAGTCACGGACGATATTAGAACAATTGCTGGAAATATGAACCTTTCTAATGTATTTTTTGGTGGTTTTAAATCTCAAATCAAGGATAATGATAATTTTGAAGAATACAAGACCCAAGTTTTTGATGTGGTTGAGGGTACTTATAAAAATGGTATAATTGAATTCACAATTGATCCAATTGGAATTGTAAAAGAAATTAAAATTAAAGAGGGATAAAGATGAGTTTTGAATTATTAAGAGAAGAAATTGTAGATGCGGGTCTATGTCAAGGATGTGGATTATGCGCCGGCTCTTGTAAACATATTGAAATGGAAGTTAAACGCCCAACACTGAAAGACTATTGTATTTTAGAAAGAGATGGGCAAGATTGTGGAAAATGTTACCAGAACTGCCCTCAAGTTATCCAAAAGAAATTTGAAGAGAAACAACCATTAGCGATTTACTCGTTAAGGAGCAAAGATCCCGAGATCTTAGCAAAAGCTTCAAATGGAGGTTTTGTAACGACACTCGCTAAAGAATTGTTAGAAAACGAGACACTTAAAGAAATTGTAATGGTTCAAGAGCAAGATGAAAAACCAGCTGCTGATATTGTTTCAGATCCAGATGAAGTAATTCAAAAAGCAGGAGTTATTTATGGTAGATCTGGAGTCTTACAACGATTAGTAGAACTTACTGGAAAAACATTCGATCCAATTGGAATAGTTGGTGTACCATGTGAAATGCGTGGAGCTGCTGAAATCGAAGAAGAAATGAATAGAGAAATATTAAAAATTGGGTTATTCTGTAGTTCTCAAATGAGAACTGAACAAACAGATAAGGGTTTAGTATGTTCTCCATGTTGTAATGGCTGTCCTTCTGGAGTTAATGCTCAAGGATATATTTCATTAATACGTCAAGGAAAGTATCAAGATGCAGTAGATTTAATTAGAGAAAACAATCCACTCCCTTCTATATGTGGAAGAATTTGTACCAATGAATGCGAACATGGATGTACTTTAATTGGAGATGACCATCCGGTTGCGATTCGTGAATTAAAGAAATTTGTAACTGAATGGGAAATTGAAAGGGCTAAGAATACTTCAAAAACCAAAGCTAATCTAATCAAAAATGCCAAAAAAGTAGCAATTATTGGATCGGGGCCAGCCGGATTAACAGCAGCATATTTCTTAAGAAGAATGGGTTATGCTCCAACTATTTTTGAGAAAACCGATCAAACTGGAGGGATGTTAAGGTTTGGTGTTCCACAATTTAGATTACCTAATTATGTATTAGATTATGATGTAGGTAGAATCGTAGATTCTGGTGTTGAAGTGGTACTCAATAAACCTTTAGGTTCTGAAATGACTATTGATGATTTGAAGAATGATGGATTTAAAGCTATTTTCATAGCAACGGGTCAATATAAACCTCGTACTCTACACTTAAAAGGGGAAGATTTACCAAATGTTCATGTTGCGATTAGGTTTCTTATGGATAGAAAATATCGATACTGGGAGAATAAAGAGGAATTTAAACGTAAAACTCTAGGTATAATTGGAGGAGGCGCAGTTGCTGTTGATGTTGCTCAAACCGCACTGAGATTAGGTGCTGAAAAGGTACACCTTGTTGATATAATGTCAGAAGAACAACTTGAACTAGTTTTAAGGGATATCCCAGAAAATGAAATGGAATTTATGAAATATCACTTTGAGACTTCAACCTTAAAAATTACTCAGAATAAAGAGGAAAAATTAGTCTTAAATTGTTATAATATTGAGTGGGGCAAGCCTGATAAAAATGGAAAACGCCCATTAAAGAAAATTGAGGGTTCAGATTATGAAATACCTGTTGATGCTATTGTAATTGCGGTTGGTCAGGCAGTAGATTTCGAGCAAATTGATGCTGCAACAAATAATACACTAGAAAAAGAACGAAACAAAATAAAAGTAAATGAAATTACTTTTGAGACAAATATACCGGGAGTTTTTGCTGGTGGAGATATTATTAGTAATTCAAAAGCCGTAGCAATTGCAGCAATATCTCACGGAAAAGAAGCAGCATATTCTATTGACCGATTTTTAAAAGGAGAAAATCTAATGGAAGGAAGATTTAAAAGAGAGAATTCATTTTTCACAGGACCCAAGAAACCACCCAAAGATTATTCATTAAAACCAGAAACTCTAGATGATGCAACTGAAGAAATAAATTGGAATTTTGAAGAAATTGATAAAATGTTCAATGAAGATATGGCTTTACAAGAAGCCAGGAGATGTTTAAGTTGCAACCATTTCTGTACGCACTGTCAAGACTTTCCAGCAATATATTCTGATTTAACTGCGGGAGAAGTAGGATCCAAAGATGGTTATACTACAGTGGTAGTATGGACAGAACGAGGTAAGGAGCTTGTTGAAAAGGCAATTGAAAAAGGATTATTCGAACAAGGAGAAATTGATGAAGACGAGTTAAAAAACGCAATAAATCTAAAATCAAAACGTGAATTGATGAGCTTTGAAAAAACACCAAGACAGCAGGTATTAGATTATATAACGCTTCAAGGCTCAAGTACAATATCGGATATCTCAAGAAATCTCGAGATTGAACCAAAAAGAGTTAGATATGAAGCTTTACGTTTAGTTCAATTAATGGAACTTGAGATGAAAGCTGAACCTGATATGGATGAGCCATTATTTTCAATTATTTGTGATTAAATTTTTAATTAAAAAAATCAAGGAGATAAATATGAAATATGATATGGAATTAAATGTCTGCGGGTTAGTATGCCCAGTTCCAGCTTTAAAAACCAAGAAACAACTCATGAAAATGAGACCTGGAACAGTTTTAAAAGTAATAACAGACTATAAGCCAGCATCTGAGAGTGTTCCTAGAGACCTAGCGAAACAAACCAAACATAAACATTTAGGAACAGAATTTCTCGAAGATGAAGAACAGTGGTATATGTATTTCGAAGCTGTTAAGTAAAGTTTTTTTACTTAGATTTTTTTTAATCACTTTTTTTTGGTATTTTTATTCTAATATTCTTAACATTTAGGTTATATTTAAAATTATAATTAACTTAAACATTCATAAGTTTACAATCCAAGTTATTCTAAAATCATTTTCACATGGATAAAAACATGTCCTATTTAGTACCTAAGGAATTAATTAAAACAGAAAAGCTTATTGAAGCAGGTAAAATCGAAGAAGCTGTTCAATTATTAAATAATTTTGGAAAGAAAAAAGATCTCTCTTACCATGAGCGGATATCTTATTATAGACTAAAAAGTCTTGTCGCACTTTTTTTTTTAGATAGAGTTGAATGTATAAAATATGCCGAAAAGGCTTATCAAGAAAGTCAAAAGCTCGAAAATTCCCTTTTGTTGCTTGATGTCTATCTTCAGATGGCAAATTCATTACTTTTTTCAATTAAAACAAAGGAAGCATCAGAATTTATCAAAAAAAGTGAAGACCTAATAAGGATACTCCCTCAAGAATTATCCGCAGAACTCAAAAAAAGAAAGGCATTTATATTATGGGCTAAGGCTGCTTTCCATAATCAGAAACGAGATTTGGAAAAGTCCAAATCTCTTAGGGAGGAAGTGCTAGCAATATTAAAAAAATTAGATCTTAAACTATATATTGCAAATATACTTATCCAACTTGGAACTGTTTCCTGGCAACTTGGAGACTCAAACCATGCTCTAGAATATATTGAAGCATCTGAAATTCTTTTGAATAATCTAAATTGGAAACCCTTTCTTCACTTGTGTTACAATCAATTTGGAATAATTTACTTTATGAAAGGTGAATTAGATGTCGCTCTTAGTTATTTTGAACAAGTTTTAGCATTTGCAGAGAAAGAAAATATTTTGTATTTAAAACACGGCAGTTATAATAATATTGGTATGCTTTACCATGAAAAAGGAGATTATAATCTTGCATTAGAAAATATGGAAAAAAGCATAAGTATTGCAGAAGAGTATGGTACCAATATTCAAATATTTAATGTTGCTGATAGCTTGTTTCACTTAGCTCTTGATATGAACAATCTTGAAAAAGCACAACAATGTTTAAATCGAATGAAACAAATCGCCGATCAAGAAGAATCAAATCATTATAAGATATCATATAACATTAATAGAGCTATACATCTAAAAAACAGTCCCCGTGCTATCAATCGGGGCAAAGCTGAAGAGATATTAAAACAACTAATTGAAGAAAGAATCCTTGACTTTGAATCTTTAAGATCTGCTCTTATTAACTTATGTGATTTGCTCCTAAATGAATTACGTGCTACTAACGAACCAGAAATACTAGATGAATTACAAACTTACATTTCTCAATTGTTTGACGCTGTCAAAAATTCACGTTCTTATTCATTATTAGCTGAAACATATTTATTACAAGCAAGATTGTCATTAATAACATTGGATATGATAAAAGCTCGTCAATTCTTAACTAAAGCTCAAGAAATTGCGGAAAAATATGGGCTTGATTTGTTAGCTAAAAAAATTTCAAGTGAACATGATGATTTACTTAAACAATTAGAAATGTGGGAGAAATTAAAGCAATCCAATGCTCCTCTAGCAGAACGTATAGAATTATCACGTTTTAGCGAACAAATGGAGAGATTGGTAAAAAAGAAGTTAGTTGAAACCCCTAAATTGCTAGCTGAACAGCCAGTATTGCTCACCATTATGTCAAAAGAGGGGAACGCCTTGTTATCCAATGCATTTACTGCTGATTTATCAATTGACAGTGCTTATTTTAGTGAGTTTCTATCCTCGTGCCATACTTTTTGCAACCAAATTTTTTCTGAATCATTTGATAGAGTAAAATTCGGTCAAAATACGGTACTTATTACTGCAGTAGATTCTTATTCTGTGTGTTATATGTTCCAAGGGCAATCATATAGTGCTCGACAAAAATTGATCCACTTTTCTGAAACAGTTAAAAAAGATTCTGAGATTATGAAAATATTACAAGATGCAGAAAAGAATAATATAGAAGTAAAAGTAAATGAGACCGCAACTCTAGAGGAACTAATTTATGAAAGTTTTCTTTCAGATCCTCAGCAATTTCAGATGCCCTTTAAGGCTTATGAAGGCGATGAACCGTTTGTTTTCGTCAGTTATTCTCACACAGACAGACTTCAA
Source organism: Candidatus Hermodarchaeota archaeon (assembly GCA_048885705.1). Lineage (GTDB taxonomy): Archaea > Asgardarchaeota > Lokiarchaeia > Sigyniarchaeales > SOKP01 > Loki-b32. The sequence continues at coordinate 8,694 of JBHLLJ010000080.1, forward strand.
GTTTATCCGATAATTGATTATCTTAACAAAACGGGTATAAACATCTGGTATGATGAAGGTATCCCTATTAGTGAGGATTGGAAAAAGTCAATCGTGGACAACCTAGAGCGATGTAGCGCATTTCTAGTTTTTATAACACCCCATATTATCGATTCAGAATATGTTCGGAAAGAGATTAGTTTCGCAGTGAAGAAACATAAACCTTTTTTTAGTGTGTATCTAAAGGAGACTGAATTACCTAGTGAACTGGAATTTGAAATAGGAAACATTCAATTTATGAAAAAATACCTCATTCCTGAAACAGAATTTTACAATAAGTTAAACAGAATGCTGGGCCCAGTACTTATTAAGTAATTTTTTTTATCTTACTTTTTTTTGAGTAATTCTATTTTAATATTCTCATTTTTTACGTTATATTTAAAATTATATTTAGCTTAAACATTCATAAGGTTATATCCAAATAAATTATAGTTATGTATAATTTAGAACAAAATAAATTAACAAGGGCGGAAGAACTTTTTGATGCTGGTGAGCTTGATGAAGCTCTTGAACTACTAAATGATTTAGACCAATATGAAGAACTTAATCGTGAAGAAAAAGAGTTTTATCAGTTTCTTAAGGGTTTAATTTTAGCTCATCAAAATAAATTCAAAGAAACTATTAAACTAGGAGAGCAAATGTTCAAAGAAGGCCAAGAGTTTGGAGAAAATCTCCAAGCATTTGATGGTCTGTATCTTAATATCATAGGATTAATTCTAGGCTATGAATTTGAAGAATCGATCGAAATAATTAAACAAGCTGAAAAAATTTTAGAACAATTAACAGATATTCCTCAAAAAGATTTAGTTTTGAGAGAAGTTCGCATAAATGTAACTAAATCATGGGTTTACTATCATATAGGCAATGTTGAATTAGCAGAGAAGAATTTAAAATTAGCTTTAGAGTCAGAAAAAGAACTTGGAGCAACTTTTGAAATTATTTGGGCTTATTTAGTGAAAGCCCAAATTGCATTAAATGTCAATTTGAGATTAGATCTTGCTATGGAATATGCGAAAAAATCAATGTCCTTGGCAGAAGAGATAAAATTTAACCATTATTGGATAGCTACGATTCATATCTTTTTTGGAGTGATATATTCTGGTATTGGTGAATTTGATCTAAGCTTGAATCATTCAATGAAAGCTTTAAACTTATTTAAAAAATTAAATAATAAAAAATTTATAGCTGGATTGTTAAATAACATCGGTACTATCAATGGGATTATAGGGAATTATGATATTGCTTTGGAATATTTAGAAGATAGTCTAGAACGTTGTGAAAAGTTATCAACAGACATAGAAGCCTGTCTTGATAATCTAATATTTGTGGCTTATGAATTGGGTAATAAAGAACTTGCTGAAAAATATTTTATTCAGCTGGAAAATTTATATAAAAAAAATAAAAAGAATAAGTATATAACTCTAATTTATAAATATAATCAAGCTCTAATGCTAAAAAGGAGCTCTCGAATTCGAGATAAAGTTAAAGCTGAAGAATTATTAAAAGAAGTCGTAGAAACAGAAATTTTTTCTTTTGAACTTACTCTTTCTGTATATAACCATCTTTGCGACTTACTTCTATTAGAATTTCGTATAAATAATAATGCTGAAGTCCTTGATGAAATCAATCAATATATTGCCAAATTATTAAGTATAGCTGAAAGTTCTCACTCCTATTTAGTTTTTTGTGAAACTTTCATATTACAAGCTAAATTAGCCTTACTAAATTTGGATATAAAAGGAGCTCGTCGATTTTTGACTCAAGCCCAAAAGATTGCGGAAAAATACGGGATAATACGATTAGCAATGAAAATTTCACATGAACATGATGAATTGCTTAAACAATTAAATTTATGGGAGAAGTTAGAAGATTCAGAAGCATCTCTATCAGAACGTTGGGAACTTGCCGGTCTGAACGAACAAATGCAGAATATGGTAAAAAAAAGCTTAGTGAAAATCCCCAAATTAGAAGCTGAACAACCAGTATTGCTTTGCATTATGACTAAAGCGGGAAATGTGTTATTATCTAATCCATTTACTGCTGATTTATCAATTGACAGTGCTTATTTTGGTGATTTTTTGTCTTCATGTAATACATTTTGCGATCAAATTTTCTCTGAAACTTTCGATCGAGTAAAGTTTGGCCAAAATACAGTACTTATAACATCAGTAAATTCTTTTTCGATTTGTTATATGTTCCAAGGACAATCATATAGCGCTCGACAAAAATTACTCCACTTTTCTGAGGCAATTAAAAAAGAAACTGGCATTATGACAATACTACAAGAGGTAAGTAATAAAAAAGTAGAAATTAAAGTAAGTGAATCAACCATCCTTGAGCGGTTAATTTATGAAAGTTTTCTTTCAGATCCTCAACAATTTCAAATGCCATTTAAGGCTTATGAAGGGGATGGATCATTCATTTTCGTTAGCTACTCTCACACTGACAGGCTTCAGGTTTATCCGATAATTGATTATCTTAATAAGACCGGTGTGAATATATGGTATGATGAGGGTATTCCTATCAGTGAAGACTGGAAAAAGTCAATAGTAGATAACCTAGAGCGATGTAGCGCATTTCTTGTTTTTATTACACCTCATATTATCGATTCAGAATATGTACGAAAAGAAATCAGTTTTGCCTTAAAAAAGAAAAAGCCATTTTTTAGCATTTATTTGAAAGAGACTGAGTTACCTAATGAATTGGAATTTGAAATAGGAAATATTCAATTTATGAAAAAATACCTCATGCCTGAATCTGAATTTTATAATAAGTTGAATAGAATGTTGGATCCGGTGCTTAATAAATAGATTTTTTTGCCTTACTTTTTATTTAATGTTTTTATTCTAATTTTATCTTCTTTAACGTTATATTTAAAATAATAATTAACTTAACCATTCATAAGTTTATAATCCACTTTAAATGTAAAAATGTCTCATTTAAAGCTAAATAAATTCGCCCAAGTTGAAAAACTCTTTAATGAATTTAAGCTTGAAGAAGCTATTGAATTATTAGACGATTTGATCCAACTGGAAGGAATAAATCTTCAACAAAAAAGTTCTTACCAGTTCTTAAAAGGTCAGATTCTAATATGGCAAGGAAAATACGAAGAAGCTATTAAATTGGGTGAACAAATTTTTAAAGAATACAAGGAGTTTAATAGGAAACTCCAATCAGTTGATGGATTGAGTATTATTATCATAGCATTAATTCAATCTAACAGATTTGACGAAGCAATTGAAATGATTAAAAAAGCTGAAGAGTTATTAAAATCTACCTCTGATATATCTCAAAATGATCTAAAACAAAGAAAAGCTCGTATAATGGTGACAAAAGCTCATGCTAATTATACGAGGGGTAATATAGATTTAGTGGAGGACTGCTTGAACTGGGTTTTTGGTATAAGAAAAGAACTTGGTAACACATTTGAAGTCGTATATGCGAACATTATGATGGCATATTTCATGTATAATGTTAAAATTAGATATGATCTTGCCATGAACTATGCCAAAAATGCGTTGTCAATCGCAGAAAATATGAATTTCAATCACTATTGGATTGGTGTATGTCAGCTCTTTTTTGGGGTGATGTATTCTGGTATTGGTGAAGTAAAGCTTAGTTTGCAGAGTTCTATGAAGAGTCTAACAATATTTAAAAATCTTAACAATAGACACTTTATTGCCATTTTAAATAATAACATTGGGATGGAATATGGATTTAAAGGTGAATATGATCTTGCGTTAGAATATTTAGAAGAAAGCTTATTACTTTGGGAGCAGGTTTCTTTGCGAATAGAGGGTGTTCTTGATAGTCTGATATTTGTAGCTCTAGAAAAGGGAGATAATGAACTTGCTCAAAGATATTTTCATCGATTGGAAAACTTGCATAATCAAATTAAAAGTAATCATGTTGAATTACTTTACAAATACAACAAAGCTTTAATTTTGAAAAGAAGTTCTCGAATCAGGGATAAAGTTAAAGCTGAAGAATTATTGAAACAAGTCATTAAAATAGAAACTTTATCTTTTGAGACTAAAATAAATGCTCTAGTTCATTTGTGCGATTTACTTATCACTGAGTTTCGTTTAGCTAATGATAATGAAGTGCTTAAAGAAATCGATTATTATGTTATTCAATTATTAACTATTGCTGAAAAATCCCATTCATATCAAGCTTTTTGTGAAACTTTCATATTACAAGCTAAATTAGCGTTATTACATTTGGATGTGAAAGCAAGCAGACGATTTCTATCTCAAGCTCAAAAGATAGCAGAAAAATATGGTATAAAACGATTAGCAATGAAAATTTCATATGAACATGATGAACTACTTAAACAATTAGAAATGTGGGAGAAATTAAAGGAATCGAAAGCCCCCCTAGCGGAACTCATAGAATTATCACGCTTAAATGAACAAATTGAGGGAATGGTAAAGAGAAGAGTAGGCAAACTGCCAAAATTGGAAGCTGAGCAGCCAGTACTACTTACTATTATGTCTAAAGATGGAAAAGTATTAATATCAAATCCATTTACCGCTGATTTAAAAATTGACACTACCTATTTTAGTGAGTTTCTAACTTCTTGTACTACTTTTTGTGACCAGATTCTTTCTGAATCATTTGATCGCGTGAAATTCGGTCAACACACAGTTCTTATTACTGCAGTAGATTCTTTCTCAATTTGTTATATGTTCCAAGGACAATCTTATAGTGCTCGGCAGAAATTACTTCATTTTTCAGAAGCCGTCAAAAAAGAACCTGACATTATAAAAATACTACAAGAGGCAGTTAATAAAAACACAGAGATTAAAGTAAATGAGATTGCATCTCTTGAGGAACTAATTTATGAAAGTTATCTTTCAGATCCTCAGCAGTTTCAAATGCCATTTAAGGCTTATCAAGGTGATGAACCGTTTATCTTCGTAAGTTATTCCCATACAGACAGACTTCAGGTTTATCCTATAATTGACTATCTTAATAGAACTGGGATAAATATCTGGTATGATGAAGGTATCCCTGTAAGCGAAGATTGGAAAAGCTCAATCGTGGACAATCTAGAACGCTGCAGTGCATTTCTTGTTTTTATTACTCCTCATATCATCGATTCAGAATATGTACGGAAAGAAATTAGCTTTGCTTTAAAAAAACAGAAGCCATTTTATAGTGTGTACCTAAAAGAGACTGAATTACCCAGTAAATTAGAATTTGAGATTGGGGATATTCAATTTATGAACAAATATCTTATGCCTGAAACAGAATTCTATAATAAGTTGAACAGAATGTTGGAACCAGTTCTGAATAAATAATTCTTTTTACCTTGTTTTTATTAACTAATTTTATTCTGATATTTTCAATTTTTACATTATATTTAAAACTATAATTAACTTAAACATTCATAAGTTTATAATCCAAGTTTATCAAATCTATTTAGTATGGATGATTAAATGTCTCATTCAGAACCTAAAGAATTAACCCAAGCAAGGCAATTTATTAAAGAAGGGAAATTTGAAGAATCTCTTCAATTATTAAAGGATTTCGAAGAAAGAAGAAATAATTCGCTTCATGATATAGTATCATGTCATCTCGTGAAGTGTGATCTCTTTTTACACCAAGACTTATCTGAAAAACTCGTTAAATTTGCTGAACAAACATATAAAGAGAGTCTAGGTTTAGGAAAAAGTATCTTATCTGTTGACGCTTTATTTTGGATGGCTAAGGGATATGGATTGAGTAATAATTTCAACCCAATTAATAAGATAATTAAACAAGCGGAAGAATTGCTAGCAACTCTAACAGAAGAGTCAGTAATTAATAAGACTCGAGGAGAAGCCAAAATAGTTATTCTAAAAGGTGTGATGTCAAATCCTGCTTTTGTTCCTGAAGGTGATGCGGATCTAGCATTAAAGTATTTTAAACGTAGTCTAGCATTAGGAGAATCTCTTGGTGATGATATGATAGTTTTTCTTAGTCTTAATCCCTTTACATGGGTTCTTGGTATGTACAAAGGCGAATTTGATCATGCGTTAGAGTATGCTGAGAGAGGTTTGGCTTTTGATGATAAAATGTTCAATGCATGGGGGTTTCTTACTAAAGCGACTCTCTATCATAATAAAGGGGAGGTTGCTCGAAGTATACCTCTTTATGAACAAAGTTTGGCAATAGCTAAAGAATTTAACAATGAACGACTTATCATCGCGAATCTTAATAATATGGCTGATGCTTATAGAATGATTGGAGAATTAGATCATGCTTTAGAGTGTTCAGAACAAAGTCTGGCACAATTTTCTGAAAATGGTGGTCCCACCAATTTATATAGTATGGCTTGGTTGCATGATTATTTAATTCAAATTTTAATTGAAAAGGGTGATCTTGAGCAGGCTCAACAATATTTTAGCCACTTAGAACAATTGAGTAACCAATTGAAAGATAAAACTATTAATTTGTCATATCTTTATAATAAGGCTTTAATATTAAAAGAGAGTCCGCGAATCAGTAATAGAGGTAAAGCTGAAGAAATTTTAAA
>JBHLLJ010000081.1:0-5694 GCA_048885705.1 Candidatus Hermodarchaeota archaeon
AATTCCCATTAACCACAATAGTTCAATTAATTTAATCTTTAATTTAAGTTATACTTTTAAATTTGAATCTCAATTAACTTCCTTTGGTTCAGGATTAGTAAATCAAGAATCCCCAAATACTTGGATTTTACCTGTTCTTATCGAAAGATTTTTTGATTATCAATTGATTCAATTCATTTATCCAAACAATTGGTATAATTTTTCCATATTACAAAAATCAGGAGGATTTTGGGAAAATAAAACTTCAGAAATACAATTTGATGAAAATTCACTAATTATTAATAATAATACAATAAAAAATGGAAATGAATGGAAAATAACAGCAAATTCTTCAAATATTGATTTTATCATAAATCTTGCTGCTTCAGAATGGCAACCTGGGCAAGAACTACAATTCACTGTTAGTGCCCCTTTTGCAGAAGGTAATTTAACATTTTATATCATCAATTCCTTAGGTTATGGTTATGATCAACCAATAGAAATAAAAAAACATGTTGCTGGAGAAATTCTGTTTTCTTATATAATTCCTACAAATTCACGTGATGGTACTTATACTATAATAATTTACTGGAATAATATGACAGATGCTGGAGTTCAACTTCAAGTGTTTGAAGTTAATGTACCTCCGCCTCCTTTCTCTATAGATCCTATTTGGATCGTTATAGGAGGCATAATTGCAATTACAGGGACTAGCGCAGGATTGTTGTCTTATCGATATATTAAAAAATATAGGATTAGAAAGATAGAAGAAGAAGAAAAACTTTATAATAAATGCATGGATGTGTTGAGTTTAGATTACGCTATTGTCTCAGAAAAAAGATCTGGGATAAATGTGTATCAACAGCAATTCTCACAAAAAGAAATTGATGCAGCTATGATTTCGGGATTTCTACAAGCAATACACTCTTTTGGAATTGAATTAATAAAGATTGAAGATAGTTCTCAAACTATCAAATTAGAATATAAAGATTCAATTATTATTATGACTGAATTTGTCAACCTTAGACTTATTTTAATTATGAAAGAGCCTCCCTCATCAAATTTCCTGTATTCACTTGAAGATCTAGCTTATGATCTCTATAAATATTATGGCCAATTAATGGATACATTCACTGGAGATATAAAGCCTTTTAAATCAATAGAAAAATTACTTAAGCACCACCTTAACACATCATTAACATATCCAATGAAATTAGCAAAAATAGAACAATTAGAAAAAATCAGAATAAACCCAACTGAAAGAGCTTTAATTAATAAAGCAATTTCTTACATGAAAATAAAAAATAAAGACTCTTTTTATATGTCATCTTTAATAACTGAAAAGGAATGCAGTCCTAAAGATTTAGAAAACATCCTTGATTTGATTGATAAAAACATCTTTCAAATTATAGAATAATTTATCATTCTTTCTACCACATAATTGTAAAAATCGGGTAAAACTATACCTAATTACTTTTTAAAAAGATTTTTTTTTAATTTTTTGATTCAGTTAAATACTCAAACATAGGATATTAAGGTACTTTTAAAATATTCTATTAAAATTTAAATAATATATTTAAGACTAGCTTTATAATTAATTAGAATTTCATCACTAAATGTCCAGGGGATTTATAAAATGAAAAGCCGATTCGATAGGAAATTAATTAAAATCATACTTATTTTACTTTCAATTTCAATTATAAATATTATAGCTTTAACACAATTTTCTTATGCTCAAGGTAATGGTCATACCTTGAATCCACATTCAGAATTTTCTATTACTGAATTTTCAGAATATTCAAGTTATAATGAAAGTATAAGTTCCATTGATATTTCATTACCATCTACTTCATGGAATATCACTGATATAGAAATGAATTTCACAGATATTAAGTTAGGTAAAGAAATAAAAACTATTGAGGATTCAAGTGATGGTAGCTATAAAATAACAATAGGTAATGCAATTAAAGGCTGGGGTGTACAAGTAAACATTACTGAGCCAACAATTCTCTTCGGTGCTTACATATTTGGTTACAGAAGTATACATACCCCTTCTATACCCGTAAACTTTCAATTAACAGGCTATGATGGAGCAACAAATACACCTAATTCGAATTTAATGAGATCCGTCTTATTAAATATTTCTAGCATTCCTTATTGGTATCTTCAAACTTTTGAAAATGAGATTTCTCTTGCTCCGGGACAATATTACCTTAATATTAACGGCTCACAATTAGTTCCGGCTGAAAAAACCTCTTATTATTGGTATTATAACGATTCCAATTCTATTCATGTAGATTTACATACATCCAAATATGATGGTTCAAAATGGAATCTTGAAGCAACTGGAGAGCCTTTATTATATAAACTAATCCAAAGGGTTGATAGATCATTTACTCCTACAGATGTAAATATGACTTTAGATATTGATGGTTCTTTATATCCCGTTAGTGAAAATGGAACCCTCAATGTTAATGAACTTATATCTCCAAATAACACAAATTTTAATATTCCAATACTCAATAATCGGTCTATTGAGTTATTATTTAATCTCAGCTATAATATCAAGCTACAAAATTTCTTGATTTTAGCCGGAAATGTCTTAATTCAAGAAGGTTTAGCAAATATCTGGACTCTAGAACCCGACATCCAGAGGTCTTTTGGTAATTATTCAGTTAAATTTGTATATCCTGTAGGGTGGTATAATCCAAAGGTATTTAGGGATATTGGAGGGGGGTGGGAGGATATATCCTTGCAGACTATTATAAATGAAACAAATCATTTTATATCTATACCAGATAACACAATCTTAGAGGGGGCAGATTGGAGGATAACTGCAAGTTCACCTAACATCATGCTTTCGTTGAATGTACCTAAAACTGAATTTGGCCCAGGTCAAGAGATTCTATTTTCTGTTATTGCCCCAATATTCCCTGGAAATTTAACTTTTAGATTAATTAGTCCTTTAGATTTTCCCGCTCAACCAGATGTTACATATACATTCGAATCTGTCGAAACAGAAGATTTATTGCTTAATTATCAACTTTCAAGTAATCCTCATGCAGGAATTTATAAAGCTTATATCTTTTGGTATAATAGTACAGCCGCAGGAGTAATTACCCAAGAATTTGAAATAACAGTTCCATTTGTATTAGATCCCATTCTATTAGTTCTAATTATTGGAATAATTGTGTTTATCTCACTATTTAGTTTTACTACATATAAAATGGTTAAGAATTCTAAAAGGAAACACGAAGCGCACAGACAAAAGATATATAATAAATATATGGATGTATTGAACCTTGAATATTTTATAATAATCCATAAAAATTCAGGATTAAATATTTATGAACAAATTTTAGCCAGTAAAACGATAGATGCCGCATTAATAACAGGCTTTTTAGAAGCAATTCGAACTTTTGGAATTGAACTCACTGGTGCTGATGAGCAATCTCAAACAATTAAGTTGGAATACCAAAAATCTAAAGTTTTAATGTCAGAATTTAAAAGCTTTAGGATTTTACTGATTATGAAAGAAAGTCCTTCTCAAGATTTTTTAGAATCAATAAGAGAACTATCGTATGAGATCGATAACAAATATGGAAAACAAATTGAAAACTTCAAAGGAAACACAGCTGCTTTTACTGGAATAAGAGATTTACTAGAATTACATTTACAAACATCATTGATATATCCACTTCAAATTGTTAAACAAGATGTTAAATTAAAATCTGATGAAAAATCAATGGTAAATCGAGCTAAAGCAATAATGAAAAAGAAAAACATAGATTATTTTACAGTGACTAACCTGCTCTCTATAAGAAAAGGTTTTTACGCAAAAGAAGCCGAAATAATTCTCCATTTATTGAAAAAGAGAGTGTTTCAACCGAAAATTTAATTTCCATAAATTTGTTTAATTTAATCCTTCTTTATGTAATTTATTACAATAAAGATTTAGAAAATAAAAAAAAATGAGTAATTATATTATTTTTTTCTTTTACGCCATACTGTCAGATAAACAATAAGTAGAATTAAACAAGCAGGAATTCCTAAAACAATTAATATCCAAGCTATCATATAGAACCAATGTTCGATCCAAAAGCTGTATCGATAAGTGCCAAATGGTACATCATAATATCCTAGAACTGCCATATAAATACAATATACTATAAATAGGAAAGCACCACCACCTCCACTACCACCAGCATCTCTAGCTCTATGTGTTTTTTTCTTTTCTCTATCTCTAAATTCTTTCTTTTTTTCTTCTGGTAATCTACTCCACCAGATATATCCTCCTACACCAAAGAATAAAGCTACAGGTAATCCTACAAATAATAATTCCCATAGAATTAGTAGAATAAAAAAGCAAACAATATGCATCAATGTCCATTGTCCAATTAACCATGTGCCTTGTCCACCGATAGGAGATGTATACATAAACCAAAAGAACACTAAAACTGCTCCTATAATTGCAACTACTCCAGCAACAATGATAACAATAAAAGTCTTAAAATATTCCTTTATTTTGTTTTTCCAGAATACTTCATCACTTGATTCATTACTACTTTCCATTGAAATTTCACTTAATTTTGTTAAAGTTTGGTAGAAGAAATCAAATTAAGTATTTAAAATTGACTAGCCTTTTTATTCAAAAAAGTTCAAATAAACAAGTATAATCTTTTCTAATTTTAATTAGATGCTAAAATAAGTAGCATTGAAATTCTTTTTCCAATTTTTAGTATTCAAATGATTTTTTTTCCTTTTCAAGAAAACTCATTTTGGTTAAAATGTCCATTTCTGCGTTTAACCAGCACAATTCATCATAAGTACAGCTGGAATTAAATACTTGTTCTGCCTTTTGTCTTATATCTTCAATAGAGGGCATTTTAAGATTCATCTTCTGAATTTTTTCAGCCAAAATCCAGCATAATTCATCATATGTATATCCTTTCAGAGAAAGATAATATGCAGCTTCCTTAATTTGAGTTTTAAAAGGAACAACCTCTAGTTCTTCTTCAATTATTTGTGCTTTAGGAATTGGTTCCGCTTGAGCTTCACTCTTCAATTTTACTTCTACTATAGACCGTTCAAACTTAGTAAATTTGACAGCTTTAGAGATTTCATGTTTACTTTCAGGGAGTTCAATCTTTCGGTGTGCTTTAATTTGTTCAAACCATTGGACTATTTTCGTTTCCATATCTATTTCTCTCTCTTGTGGGATTCCATTAAGACCAACAGATTTAATTCTTTCTGGAGGCGTTTTAAAGACAAATTCTGGTCTTCGTTCGATTGATTTTCCCGGTATAAGCCCCTTTTCTAAATTGTGCATCATTGCAAGAAAGGATCCATATTCTCTTTTCTGCTTCATGATAAGGATTTTTGTTGATCCACCACGTTCTTTATCAATTTTTCTCGCAATATCAGCCGTAATATCCTTTTTTGATTGATGAACCTCCAATCCAACCCAAATATAAATTGTATTTTTTTCCTCATCGTCTACAAGATATACATCATTTTCCTCAAAAGTTAATCTATCTAACTTAATTAATTCTCCTTTATCACTTATGCTAAATAATTGCATTACACTCTCTCCAAAGATGAGTCTAATATTATAGAATTAAATAAATTATAAGTTTAAAAATCTTTTTTTGTTTATTCGTAATATTTCGGATTGCTCAAGCTTTTTAATATGCACTTTACTATATTTTTAGAGAA
>JBHLLJ010000081.1:5794-15251 GCA_048885705.1 Candidatus Hermodarchaeota archaeon
AAATCTTTTTTTGTTTATTCGTAATATTTCGGATTGCTCAAGCTTTTTAATATGCACTTTACTATATTTTTAGAGAATATTTACAATTATCTATAAAATAATAATAAACCTATAAGAAGATGAGTAAAAAAATATGTATGATAAAGATCTAACTCCCGAAGAATATGAAAAAATTGTTAAAGAATTGAGAAATGAGAATGAAAGCTTAAAAATGAGAATTGTTGAATTAGAAGAGGAGATTAAAATACTCTTAGGTCCACAAGAACCAATTAAGGAAATACAAGTCCCCGAGTTTCAATATGAAACAAAAACACCAGAATTGGAAAAAGAATTAACTGTCTCTAATATATTTCTCTCTCAAGATACAGTTCCACTTGAAATGGGAAAAGGACCTATAGTAGAAGGAATATCGAGAAGAGAATGTCCAATATGTGGTAATACTAATAAAGCTCTTATCTATGAAAATGTCGATAGAACTCATATGATAAGTTATTACCCGAAGCTCTACGGAAAGAAATATAAATGTGGGCAATGTGGCCGTGAATGGCGATTACCCTCAGAAGTCTAAAAATAAAACGGTTATTAGTAAAAGCTTAAAAATTCGATACATAAAAAAAGAGAGATAAATATTTAGCTCTTTAAAACATGTTCGTTTTTAAATTTATATTATAATCTACTTTTTATTTATTATAATTGATTTAATATTTGAAAAATGAGAGAATTATGAGTAATCAAAGTATCAAGAAAACAATCTTAAATATAGAATCCTTATTAGATTTTCAAGAAGGATCTATTGTAAGTCGAGCATTAATCAATAAAGATGTTGGAACAGTAACCTTATTTTCATTCGATAAAGGGGAAAGTTTAAGTGAACATACTGCTCCGTTTGACGCATTGGTTTATGTTTTTGATGGCGAAGCTGAAATATCTATTTCAAAGGAAAAATTTATATTAAACAGTGGTCAAATGATTATTATGCCAGCTAACGAGCCGCATGCGTTAATGGCTATAGAGAAATTTAAAATGATGCTAATAATGATAAAATCTTGAAAAGATAAGTAAAATATAAATTCTCTATTAATTTTTAAAATTTGTGAGCAATAAAGACATCTCTGATGATGAATTAGAAGATGAAATAGAAAAAGCTCTTAAAGCTAATGAGAAAAAAAAAGATGTCTTTAGAATTTTACGAAATGAGAAAGAATCCTTAGAAATAAAGGAAAAACGAATTAAAAAGAAATTCAAGTAATAAGAATCTTCTTTATTCTAAGAAATGATTAAAAATTTGTGATATTTAATCAGATACAATCTTATTTCTTTCTACGATAACACTTTTAGAATAAATATATAATAGAACCGTTATGATTATAAAAAAAATAGACGCGATCAATATAGCAATATATACTCCAGTAATCCCCCAATTATCAGAAAATGGGGCAAGTGTTATTGGAACCAAGGCAATTCCAGTAAAATAACTTGCAGTTAATGATCCCGCTAAAGCTCCACGCCGTTTAGGAGATAAAACTTGACTATAAAAGGTTATTGAAGTAAAGAGTATTCCTCCTGAAAACCCCGCCAAGATCCAGCCAATTGCTAAAAGTATAAAACGATCTGGATTTGTTATATCCCCAATAATTAACAAAATACCAATTGAAGAAAGTAAAATCAACAATCCTATTAATAATGGAAATTTAGCACTTTTTCTTTTTATCAGATGACCAGTTAAAACTCCGGTTATAGCTGCACCAACACCTGCTAAACCTAGAATTGCTCCTATTATAGTTTCATTTAAAACATGTGCTTGTGAAAGAGTCTTGGATGTCCAGATATTTATTGCTATATAAGTATGTGAAATTAAAAATGCAGATATTATCATTAGTATAACAGTAAGACGACGCCATTCTTCTGAAAGCTGAGATAAAAAGGAACGGATTCCAGATTCCTCACTAATATTTTGAGGTGGTCTTTTGACAGAGACAAAGTAGATTAAACAAAAAAAAGTTATGCCAATAAACACTATATAGATTGATTGCCAACCTATCAAAATCATTTGAGATGCAATTAAGGGACCTAATCCGACCCCTAAATTCGCGCTAGCACCAAGATATCCCATTTTCTTACCTATATTTTGAGGAGGGCTAATATCTGTCATTAAAGCTATAAGAACAGGATTAATGAACCCAAAACCTATTCCCCCTATTACATTTGCTATTATATACAACACTAAGTTAAATGATGTGGCTGCAATTAACATAGCAATCCCAAATAAAATCAAACCTATAATTAATACAGGTATTCTACCCTTAACATCTGATATCGCACCAGAAAAAAGTTGTATTATAGCAAATGGGAACATAAAAGCCGGAATAGCAATTAAAATATTATCAGGTGTAACTTGAAAATAAGAAGAAAGAACTCCAAATAAAACATTTATGATATTTCCTGTTAAGGGACCAAGAAAAAATAGTAAGAAAATTGTAAATTCAAGCCATTTCGAATAAGTAGTGGGATTTTTATGGATATTTTGATTCATTATTTTTCCTATTGATAAACCTTATTTAAACTATTCTTTTTTAATTTAGAGGAGGTTTATAACTAATTATAGAATAGTTCAAAAACCAAGTCATTATAGAATTTAAAGATGTTATTGATTAAGCAAGCATTAACAGAAAGACAAAATAAACATATAATAAAGCTTTTTAATGAGTATGCAAATTACTTAGGCATTGATCTCAGCTTTCAAAATTTTGAAGAAGAGCTAAAAACTTTACCGGGGGACTATTCTACACCAGATGGTTGTATTTTATTAGCTTATTATGAAAATAAATTAGCAGGATGTGTAGCTTTAAGAAAGTTCAAAGAGGAAGTATGTGAGATGAAAAGACTATATATTCGTCCAAATTTTCGAAGAAAGAAAATAGGAAAAGCTTTATCAATTGCGATAATTAACAAAGCAAAAGAAATTGGATATAAATCTATGCGTTTAGATACCTTACCTTTTATGAAGGAAGCAATATCTCTATATCTAACATTAGGATTTAAAGAAATCGCACCATATCGTTATAATCCATTTGAGAATGCTAAATTTTTTGAATTAAAATTATAATTTCTTATAACATTAGTAACAATTATAAAAAACTCTATTAAACTAACTCATATAATAAAAGAACAATAGCTTTATATAATTTCTATAAAATTGTAGATAAAGTAGTTTTTGAATAATACTTCCTTAAATTATTATATAAGAAAGAAATAACCAAAAATTTTTTTCCTTAAAGATGACTTCGATACAAATATTTGATGGTAATGATACTATTGGTGGAAATAAGATATTTTTAGAAGAAAATGGTAAAGGAATATTCCTTGATTTTGGAATGAATTTTAAGAAATATAGTAATTTTTTTCAGGAATATCTCCTCCCAAGAACCTCAAGAGGAATCTATGATCTAGTAAACCTAAATTTAATTCCCAAACTCGATATCTATAGAAAAGACTTAATTCCATCAGATTTGGACATTTCTCTTTTCCGATCTTTAAATGTAGAAGCAGTAGCAATAACCCATGCTCATATGGATCATTGTGGTAATGTAGGATTATTAAAACCAGATTATCCTATTATAAGTTCTGCTACTACATTATTATTGCTTAAAGCTATGATAGACACTAGTCCTGCCAAGCTTGGATCTGATGTTGCATATTATTCGCCTAAAATACCAAAAGTTAATGGGAGGGTTTTAGAAGCTGACAGACGTAAAGAAATATGTAGAGATTTTATATGTATCAATGATTTTACAGAATCATTTGAAGAATTCTTTTCCAAATGCGTTAAATCAAGAAAAGAATTCATAGAAGGGACGATTTCCAATGTTAAAAGTGAATCTTTCGAGAGGAACATTAAAGGATATGCTGTAGATCATTCTATATATGGAGCAACCGCTTACGTAATTCAAGGAGACAATACTGTTGCTTATACGGGAGATTTCCGTTTGCATGGAAAGCTTGGGAAAAAGAGTGAGATATTTTTTAGGAATGCAAAAGATGCTTCTGTTCTCATAATTGAAGGAACAAGAGCTGCCAGACAAGATATTGATGAATCAGAAGATATAGTATATGAAAATTGTTTGAGCGTAACTGAAGAAGCAAAAGGATTAGTAGTAGCAGATTTTACAGCCCGGAATTTTGAAAGGTTAGAAATATTCAACCAAATTGCAAAGAAAACAGGAAGATCTCTTATTGTCACAGCTAAGGATATATATCTACTTAATGCACTTGAAAAGGCTGAAAGCGTAAAAAAATTAGAAAATCTCTTGGTATATAGGGAATTGAAAAGCGTTACACCCAATTGGGAAAAATCTCTTCAGAATGAAGATTCCAAAATCTCATATATCGACCCAAATGAAATTTCTAAACAACAAGATAATTACATTATTTGTTTTTCTCTATTTGATTTGAAAAATCTATTAGATATTCAACTAGATCAAGGGACTTATATTTATTCTTCCTCGGAGGCCTTCGAGGAAGAGAGCGAGTTCGACTTTATTAGGTTATACAACTGGTTAAAACATCTTAATCTTCAAATTTTTGGTTTTGAAATAATTAAGGAAGATGATCGATTTAAACCTAAGTTTATGGAAGGTTATCATGCATCCGGTCATGCCTCAAAATCTGATTTAATTAAAGCAATCGAAATTATTGACGCTGATGTCATAATCCCAGTTCATACTGATGATCCTGAATGGTTTAAAAAAGAATTTGATAATGTTATTCTCCTGAAAGACCATGAACGTTATAATATATAAAGTTTTTAATAGAAGGAAACCTAATTTTATGCTTTTGAAACCCATGTTTCTAAAAAATAAAAAAAAGGGAATCTGTAAGATTTAAAATACTACTAAATCTAAGTCTAATAACTCATTTTCATATATTTCATATCTTCCAAAATTCCTTATATTTAATCCATTCTTCTTTTTTTAATTAATGAACTAACTAATTATTAAAAAGATTTTCGGCTACGAGTATTCTTCCGTGGTCCTTTTTGAACTATTTCGACATTATTAGCTTGGGGTCCCTTTTTTCCTTCTGTAATTTCATATTCCACGATATCTCCTTCATAAACAATCTTGAATTCATCGGTTCCACCTTTTATAGCAGAATAATGAACAAATATGTCTGCAGATCCGTCATCTGGAGTAATAAAGCCATAGCCTTTTTTTTTATCAAACCATTTTACAGTTCCTTTTCCCATTGATACAACCATATTATTATCTACATTCGGTCAAAATTGTACCAATTAAGATTTTTAAGGAACAGATAATAATAAGTTTATCCTAAAAAAGATTATAAACAAGTTAATACAATTCTATCATTAATTAAATTGTATTCAATCTAATTCATAGAGAGATTGAAATCATAAAAAGTGTAATTACTTTGTGGAAGAAGATAAAGCAAAACCTTGAAAACTCACGTAATAATTTCTTTTTAATACACCTAATTTTAGTAATATCATCCATAACTGTTATCTTCATTGGTTTGATGGATTTTATCTTTTGTAAAAATTTACTCAATTTTAAAGAGGTTTGAAATTATGTATATTTGGTTTCTTATTTCATTATTCGGTATGAGCCTTATTGTAATTCTTCATTTTTTATCAGTTGAACATTTAAAACTCCAAAAAAAATATGGAAGCGAAAAAGGCATTAAAATTGGTAATATTCTTGGTATCATATCTGGATGGGGGTTCTTCTTATTTTGGTTTGGAATTTGGCTTTCTCCTCAACCTCGATTTGTTATACCCATTTTTGAAACCATAACATTTTTTATTCCATTCATAAATTTATCAATAACGTTAACGCATCTCATTATATCAATCCCTTTTATGGTAATTGCTTTATGGTTTGGAATTGGAGGTGTGAGAAAAACAACATTAAAGGTAGCTGAAACCCATAGAACAGAAAAGATTGTTTCCACTGGATTATATTCTATAATTAGGCATCCACAGTACTTTGGAGGAGTTATAGCCCATGTAGGAATTACAATTCTTTTATCTGCTCTTCTTTCTTTACTTAGTACCCCTATAATTGTAGCTTTAAACATTCTTATCTCTTGGAAGGAAGAAAAAGAATTAATTAAAGAATTTGGTAAAGAATATGAAGATTATATGAAGAGAGTCCCAATGTTTTTACCAAGATTAAAAAGACACTAAAAAAAAAGTAAATCTAACTAACTTTTTGTTTAAAAAAGTATTTGAGGAGAGGACTATTTTACTTTTTAATTAATCAGATAAAGGAATTAGATAATTAATCTTACTTTAAAATTACTTTAAATGAATATGTTATATAATCAATCTTCAAAAAGTTATACTGCTTGGCCAATTTTTCTTTTAGCTTTTGTTAGATTATTTTATGTTGCTATCTTTGAAAGAGCTTTAGCAAATTATCTTTTATATGATATAGGCATTAGAGAAAGTACCTTAGGCTTTATTTCTTCAGCAGGAGCAATTACATATATTTTTGCTCCAATGTTAGGTCAAATAATTACTAATAAATATTTAGGTATAAGAAATGCTCTGATTTTATCCTCTGTCTTGACTCCGATTTTAACTGGATTTCAAATAATTTTTCCTCAAGCTTGGTTTTTAATTATATGTCGAGTTCTACTAGGATTGACGTTGGGATTCTTTTGGCCAAATTGTCTTAACTTATTAAGTAAGTGGCAAAAAACAAGTAGTCCTGAGGTCTCTAAAAAAAATTTTGCCTTCTTTAATTTTTCTTGGAACATAGGTTTTATTAGTGGACTCCTTGTTGGTTTTTTGTGGGCATTCACTTGGGGTGATTTTATACCTATGATAATTTCATGGTTATTATCATTTCTATTAATACCCATCGGCTTCTTTATTAAAAAGGAATTAAAACCAAGTTTATCAAAAGAAATTATAATTTATCAATCAGAAGATCCTCTATCTCATTTAGATCTCAAGGAAGATTTGATAGTAAATACAAGGACACCAATGATAGTTTTTCCCGTTCTTTTTTCCTGGGTTTGTATAATGTTTTTAACAATTTCAAAGTCAATTTTCATTTTTGGATATCCAATTCTCGTAAAACAACTCCTCTCAGATGAGTATTCCTATCTTACATACATAGTACAAGGTGGAGTACAATTAATGCAACTTATAGGTTTAACATGGATAAACTCAATTAAAATCTATGGTAGAAAAATAGCCTCCATAATAAGCATTATCGCTGTTAGCATTGTTGGCTTCACAATCGCAGTAATTGGAAATATCTGGTACATTTCTGTTATTACGATAGTTATTGGATTAGGATTAGGATTAATTCATGGAGTAGGTATGAAAATTATGCTTGAATATGGAACAGCAGAAAATACTTCAAAGTATTCCACAATAAATGAAATTTTAGTAGGAATGGGCTTTGGTTTAACCCCGATTGTTGCCGGATATGTTATGGAAGCTTATCTTTTCGGGATATACTGGTTTTTAACCTTTTTTGGACCTGTTATGTTCTTAGGATTAATCTTTCTTTCTCAAAATATTAAAAAAAAGATATAACTTTAAGTTATGGCATATCTAACTTATTGTCATCTTGTTCATATACTATGCCTTCTAAATGCTTAGTTATCTCTAATTCCATTTTGGGATTGGATGGATATCCAATTTCCATATTATTAGAAACTTCATTTCTCAAATAGTTTTCAATATCAAGGGAAGACTCAGATAATTCAATCAGCTTATCGATTTCACTATCATTATCTACAAAATTAGATAATATCATATAAATAATTATACTTATTGCTTCCTCTAATTCCCTAGCTCCAACTACGAGAACCACACCAGTACTAAATAAATCACCATGATAACTGAAAAAATTTGTGTTCCCCCATTTTTTTATACGGTCTTTTAAGAAATTTAGAACTCCCAAAATTTCTAAAGGTGATTTTTCTGGTTCAAGTTTGAAAAATATGCCACATTCAGCTTTTTGTTCATAAATAGTGATTAAATTATTGATTTGTATTTTTAATTTAACCTTAAGTGAAGAAGAATTTTTTTTTGACATTTTCCATTAATATTAAATTAATATACACTATTATGGTTTACTAGCTATAATACTAAAATGTAAAATTCGTTGTTAAAATTCAATATCTTAAAATGCGTAGTTATCTACAAGTAATACTTCAAGTTTTGAGTATTTATCTCTAAATACTATGCAAGATCTAAATATGAGATAGACAAAATTTTTGTATTATAACGATTTTAAATGAATAATAATAGTATAGCATTCAAATTGAGAATTGTGTTTTGTCATAATTGTGGTCAAAAACTTGATGATTCTGTGATATATTGCGAAAAGTGTGGAGTAAAAGTTAGAAAAGAAGATGCCACTAAGTGGATTAGTGAATCTGGAGGATTATATCGATTTCATGAATTAGAATTCGAATTAGGGGATATTAATGATGAAGTAAATACACTACCTTCAAAAAAAGCAGATTTGAAACGTTTAATACAATCAAGAGATCAAAAATATAATCAATTTCAAATGGTTCGTAATGTAATGTTAAAGGAAAAAAAAGATTATGATTCTCTCTTAAAGGTGAGTTTCTCTTCAATAAAGGCACGTCTAAGTGGTGATTTAGACGATAGAAAACGAAAAGAAGAAATAGAATATTTAGAAGCATTAGCTAATTTTGAGTATGTAGAAAATGAATACAAAAATCTAGAGAAAGAAATTCAAAATTTACAAAACGAGATTAATCGAATTCAAGCACTAAAATCACGTATACCTGGTATAGAAACTGAAATGGAAAAATTATTAGCTCAAATAACCGCTGGTAAGACAACTGATAAACTTAAAGAATTAGAGCAGAAATATGAAGAAATTCAGAAAGATATAGTAAAATTCCAAGACATTGAAAATAGATTTAAGCAAGCAGATTCTCTTTTAAGCGAAGCAGAGAATTATCTTGAAAACTCAATAAACACCTTAAGATCGGCAGAAGGACTAGGTACATGGGATACTTTCTTTGGAGGAGGTTTTTTTGTTGATTCAATGAAACATGGAAACCTTGATAGAGCACGTCATGAAATCAATCAAGCACAAGCTCTTGTAAAACGAGCTAAAGATTTTGTTGATGTGATTGATGATATATATATCGATTTTGAAGTGCCAAATCTCTTTTTTGATATGTTTTTTGATAACTTTTTCTTTGATATGTTTGGTAATACCAAAATAACACGTACCAGGGAAAGAGTAGAAAATGCGCTTTATCAGCTAAAAAATAGCCGAAATACAATAATCAGTAATTTAAACCAATGGATACAAAAGAGAAATCAAAAGGTAATTGAAATAAATAGTTTAAGGAAAGTTATTAGAGAAGAAAGGTTATCCTTATTGTAATTCCACGAGAATTAAATAAGAATATAAAAAGAAATGAAAAAACTAGA
>JBHLLJ010000082.1:0-15052 GCA_048885705.1 Candidatus Hermodarchaeota archaeon
CTTCCAAAACCAGAATTAATAGGTAAAAAAAGCCTTGAGGAATGTATTTATAAACGCGAAAGTGTAAGAAACTTCAGTACTAAAGCCATAGAAATTGAAAAAATTTCACAAATTCTTTGGGCAACACAGGGCAAAAAAGGTGATAAACGAACTGTACCTTCAGCAGGAGCAACATATCCATTAGAAATATTCACTATTGTTAAGGATCAAGGGTATTTTAATTATAATGTAAATAAACACGTTTTAAAATTGATTACTGAAGAGGATTTAAGTATGAAACTTGCTAGAGCATCCTTGGATCAATATTTTATTGCTGAAGCATATTTAAATATAATTATTTGTGCTGAGTATACGAGAACTACTTGGAGATATGGACAAAGAGGGATTAGGTACGTATTTATTGAAGTAGGACACTGTGCACAAAATATTCACTTAGAAGCGGTCGCTTTAGGGTTAGCTTCAGTACCAATCGGCGCTTTTGAAGATGATGAGGTAAAAAAAGTTCTTAAACTTCCGAAAAAAATTGAACCTCTTTATATTGTACCCGTTGGATATCCTAAATGAAGTTTTGAACATCAAATTCGTTTTTATCTATTGAAAAATACATAACTTCAGACAAAGGTTCACTAATTTGAATTTGACCGAGATATTTCATCCCAACTCTCTCAGCAACTTTCCATGTAGCTGAACTTTTAGGATTTATATATGTAAATAATTTAGACAATTTTAATTCTAAAAATCCATACTCAATGACCTTTTTCATTGCTTCTATTGCGAAACCATATCCTCTATATTTGGAGTGTAATGAATAAAAGCATATTGCTTCATTATATTCAGTTAAAATTTTTAATCCACAAACCCCTATACTATCATTTATGTCTTTTTTTATGATTATAAATAAATAGATTGGATAAGGTGTTTTAAAAGAATCGATAATCGAGTGAAATATAAACTCTGGGTTTTTAAAATCTTTTTGGTTAATAATGTAATTAATATTATTAGAAACTAAATCATCTCCAATAATTTCCAAAAAGAAACTAAAATCCTCAGGATTACATAATCTTAAAATTAGTCTGTTCGTCTTGATTTTAGTAGAAAGATCCATCAAATATTAGAATTTATAAAATATGTTATTAAGATTTTAAGTTGAATTAATATTTATAATTTCAATCTAATTATAAGTAGTTTCATTTAAATGTCGTATGACGAGAATCTTGTAAAAACCAGAATAAAAAATAGTATAATATACAATTCAATAATCTTTTTAATTTTCATCTATTGGTTTTTCTTCTCTTCACTTGATAATATAATAATTATTTTTACGATATGTATCGCAATTTTTTCAATTATATTTGCTAAATTGATAACGGAACGTAAAAATGGGTTTTCTAAAAAAGAGAAATTTTTGTATATATTACTTTTTCTCATCCCATTTTCTTTATACGCAAATTCTATCTTATTTTATAATACATCAATTACTATCTTCATTCCCTTTGATAGTTTAGTAGGAATAAACCATAATCATAATATTCTTATATTTCTAATTTATTTCTCAATTGTTTTACTAAAATTAATAGGAATTAAGATTTATTTTTCAAGGAATGTAAAAATCCTTGAAGAGGGAAGAGGAGATGAGATCTTTCAATTTTTTACAAGGAATTTGAATTATAAAAAAGTAATTCTCTTAATAATTCTCTTTCCACTTGTAGCTTTCATTGAGGAACTGATTTATAGAACTCTCCTACTTAGCATTTTAACATATTATCTTCATTGGGAGTATTTTATAAGTATAATTTTCATCTCAATTATTTTTGGGTTAGTTCATTTCTCTACATCACAG
Organism: Candidatus Hermodarchaeota archaeon; assembly: GCA_048885705.1. Classification (GTDB taxonomy): domain Archaea; phylum Asgardarchaeota; class Lokiarchaeia; order Sigyniarchaeales; family SOKP01; genus Loki-b32. The sequence continues at coordinate 1,841 of JBHLLJ010000082.1, forward strand.
AATTGGGGCCATGTAATTTCCACACTTATATCTTCTGTTATATATTCCCTTGCTTTAGTCCAATTAGGTTTATTATATCCTTGGATTTTTCATTTATCAACTAATTTATTCGTTCTACTATTCTATTACCAAGGAAAGAAAAAATATAATAATCAGACTTGATCTGATGACTAATTGAAATATTTTGAGTGTATCTGGTTTATATTAACAATTCTTTTATATATTTTATCAGAAGTGACATTATGACCAAAAAAATAATAATTTTAACTGGAGATTATGTTGATGATTATGAATTAATGGTACCATATTCTGTTCTCTCCATGTTTGGTTGCGAAGTTAAAATAATCTGTCCGGGCAGAGGAAAAGGTGAATTTATAAAAACAGCAATCCATTACCTTTCAATAGAAGATTGGGATTTAGCGTTAAAGGGAATACCTGTTACTTACTCAGAATCACTTGGACATCCATATAGATTAAATGATGATTTCGATTGGGAAAATTTAGAAAAAGAAATTGTAAATTATGATGGATTGATTATCCCTGGTGGAAGAGCTCCAGAGTATTTATCCTTAATACCTGATGTTCAAAAACTTGTGTCTCATTTTCTGGAGAATAATAAACCAATCGGGGCTATTTGCCATGGGGCACAAATTCTAGCATACGCTAATAGTACTTCTAAAAATGGCGGTTTTTTAAAAGGTAAGAAGATTTATCCTTATCCATCTGTTACACTTGAATGCACTTTACAAGGAGCAATAATAGAAGATGAATATCCACCCAATATTGCTTACACACATGACAATTTAGTAACAGCTCCATCTTGGGATGCATTACCTGCGTTTATGAGACAGTTTCTTTCCCTCCTTAATCTAACTAAATTGCCTTAAAAAATGCTTTATTTTTTTATAATTTATGGAGATTGTTTTTAAACACTTAAAATAAATAGTTAAATATACCATTTTTTAATATTGAAAAAAATGAAAATTGATTTTCGAGAAGCTAGAAGTATTATAACAAAGAGCAATATTCCTTCAATTGATTATGTCATTAACCCTTATACGGGTTGTCAGCATGGTTGTATTTATTGTTATGCTGAATTTATGATAAGATTTACAGGACATAAAGGAGATAAATGGGGACAGTTTTTAGATATAAAAACTTTTGATTTGAATAAAATTAAACCTGAGAAATATGATGGAAAAGTAATATTGCTAAGTTCAGTCACTGATCCATATTTGCCTTTAGAAAAGAAATATCAGAATACTCGAAAAATACTGGAAAAGCTGATTGGGACTGAGGCAGAGATCTCTATTCTTACAAAATCGAAATTAGTTGTTAGGGATATTGATTTATTTAAGAAGTTTAAAAAACTCAGAGTAGGCATTTCAATTAATACCTTAGATGAGAATTTCGCTAGAATAATTGAACGAGCGGCATCAAAACCTTTAGATCGATTAAATGCACTCAAAGAAATTTTTCATGCGGGGATTGAAACATATACTTTTATCTCACCATATTTCCCTGAAATTACAAACTATAAAGATATCATTGAGGAGAGTATAGATTATTCTAATCGTTATATTTTTGAGAATTTAAATTTTAGACCTCATAATAAACCTAGAATCATGAAAATAATCAAACAACATTATCCAGAACTACTACTAAAATATAAAGAAATCCAAAAAGATCAAAGATATTGGGACATTCTTGAGAGTGAGATAGCAAATTATTGCGAAAAAAAGAATCTCGATTATGAAATTGAATTTCACCATGGAGGATTTTCAAAAAGCTAAAATTTTTATCATTATCATCAAGAAATAAATGAGGGCTAGAAATTGATGATTTTTGCTGATAGAATAAGAGAATCTCCAATATACTTATTTGAGATTTAGTAGTTTGTTACAAATTATAATCATAAGATATATCTTATTCAAATAATTAGGTTAAAATGATTATAATACAAGCAATATATTAATTCGATGCCAAGTAGCATATTTTCTCACCAAGCCCCTGGATTATTATTAAAGATAAAGTACCCAAAAAAGTTTGATGGAGCTGCTTTATGCATCAGTACATTAGTTCCCGATTTTAATTTACTTTTTAATCCCTTTCTCCCATTTGATTTTAGACATTTTACCCATAGTCTATTAGGGCTATTATTTTTTACGATCCCATTGACAATTCTTCTTACAATGTTATTTTCTAGAAATATAGGCCCATTTATCGCAAATATTGCAAAGAGAGATAATAGAATATATAAACCTTTGAAATTCTATGGTTTGGATGATTGGGACTATTTTAAGAAAAAGAGGTTTGATAAAAGTTTTTTTGTTGTTGCATGTTATTCAGCGTTTATTGGAGGTTTAACCCATCTTTTACTTGATCTACCTGCTCATGAATATATACAAATATTTTTTCCTTTAGTAGTACAATCTCCAGATTTTATCTTGTATTCTATTATAAATTATGGCACTATAAGTATTGGGCCAATACAATTTGAAGCGGATTTAACAGTATATCAACTTATATGGTTTATTGAAACGATAATTACATTAATCTTGGCTCTTTACCTTCTTAGATATATTAAGAAACGCAATTTAATTAGTAAATGGTATGAAGAAACTTGAAGACCATACCAAAAGACTTAAGTTAATAGTTTTGTTTTCTGTTTTTTTCTCACAGTTAGATTTTTTTTTAAGAATTCTTGATCGAAATTGATCAAAAATTTGGTATTTTATATTTGAATAAAAAAGTTATATAGAAGGTAACTTATAAAATCAGAAAGAAAAGTAGTAAAAAATAAATTTTGGTGGTAATAATTTAAGAATTACTAGCAAAATTTAAAGAGCTGATTACTTTTACTTTACTCAATTCATAAGAAGTATTGATTAGTTTCTAGTAGTCCCAATAAACAACTTTAACCATTTTCTTTTTATTTTATAACTGTGTTAATAAGTGGGAAAAAAAAATAAATATATATAAAGAATTTTAACAATTTAGTATCTTAGTTATATTATGTTTTCTAATCAAGAAGAAAGTTATAAATGGTAAAGGGGGGTTGTTTTTGACTTCTTTAAATGTCAAACTAGCTAATTTTGAAGAAGAATGTATAAATAGTATTGATTCAATTTTTGATGCTTATTTTTTTCTATCAGTAGAGAATATTATTTTGAGTTATAGAATCAAAGATAATCTTCTTAATCTATATTTTGGTAGGAACAAACTTCAAGGAAAAGATTTTTTGAAGTTAATGGATTCTAAAAATCAACAAAAGAGTGTTCAAGAATTAAAGCAAAGAATTTTAGGAAAAAAACCTCAATTATTTACGCTTAATATAAAAGTAAATGATCAAGTGGGATTCTATAACGTATTTATTTTTAATTTAGCTAATGACCAAATTCTCATTAATTTTTTAAATATTGATGACCAAAAGAGAATAGAATTGGATTTAGCTGAAGAAAGAAATACATTAAAGAATATAATTGAATTAAATCCTTACGCTATTGAAATAAAAGACGCAGAAGGGCGTCATGTTAGTGCAAATAAAGCATTTATAGATATGTTTAAATCAGTTGCTCCACCCGAATATTCTATCTTTACAGATCCCCATCTTAAAAAAAGAGGACTGCTTGAGAGAATTTTAAAACTAAAGGAAGGTAAGGTAATAAGGATGGGGGAGCATTGGTATAATCCCCGTGATTCCGCATTGGAAGCTGGGTTTAATTTAGAAGATGTTCCTAGTTCGTTAATATGTCATAAAGCTGTTGCTTTTCCAATTTTTGACAGAGAAAGAAAAATAAAGAATTATATCATGATGCACGAGGATATTACTGAACGTAAAATAACTGAACAGAAATTAGAAGACTCCGAAAAAAAGTATAGAGATTTGTTTAATAATACCCCCTATGGAATTTGGCTTGTAGATTTACAAGGTAAAATTATTGATTGCAATAAAACTATGGATAAATTTATGTCAGTATTTAAACATACTGATTTAATAGGAAAACCCTTCAAGGATGTACTTAAAATGTTTTCACGTGAAGGTGATCCAAGATTTGAAAATTTACAGCGAGTTTTTAATGAGAGGTTTAAGGTTTTAATTAAAAATGGACAATTAGAACCTATAGAATTTGAAATATCTAGAGGTGATGGAAAGTCATTCTGGATAACCTTAGAAAGCTCATTCGTGATGATTGGCAAAGAAAACCTCATTCAACTCTTTATTAAAGATATTACAAAGAGAAAATTAGCAGAGATTGAATTAGAGGGCTTAAGGAAGGACTTAGAAAACAGAGTAAAAGAGAGAACAATCAAATTGGAAAATTCAGAAAAAAAGTATCGGAAAGCATACCGTAGAGCAGATTGTTATAAAGGCTTATTTTTGCACGATGTTTCCAACATTTTTCAGACAATTGGAAATTCCTTGGAACTAAGTCAAATTCTATTTGAAGAAGATTCAAAAAAGAAAGAGATGCTTGAAATTTTTGAAATAATTAACCAAGAAGTTAAACGAGGAAAAGATCTAATAAATAATATTAGAAAACTTTCTGAAATTGAAGAATCTGAAATGCCTTTAGTCCCTATTGAAATCTTTGAGAAGATAAATAGTGCTATTCAATTTGTTAGGGTAAATTTTCAAGAGCGAGAAATTAAAGTTAATCTAAAAAGTAATAATGATGAGATTTATGTTAAAGCAAATGATTTATTACTGGATGTTTTTGAGAACATTCTCATTAATTCTACTCGTTATAATAAAAATGAAAATGTAGAGATTGAAATTGATATTTCAAATGTGATAGAAAAGGATAAGGAATATATTAAATTAGAATTTAAAGATAATGGAATTGGTATTAATGATAATAGAAAAAAATTTATATTTGAAAAACTTCCTATCAAACCAAAAGGAACTAAAGGTATGGGGCTTGGACTTTCACTTGTCGCAAAACTTTTGGACTTGTGTGAAGGTAAAATTTGGGTTGAAGATAGAATTAAAGGAGATTATAATCAAGGAAGTAATTTTATTATTTTAATACCAAAAGCAGAATAATTTAAGATTTAAAATTAAATTCTTTATTTAAGTCAAAAAATTATCTGATAAATTACAAATAGATATATCTAAAATACTTGTCAATTATGAATGAAAAGGAGCCTAAAGGAATAAAAAAATCGAAAAAAGATGTAAAATGGTATACTTATGTAGATTCAGAACTCGACAATAAATTAAAAGGTTTCATGGAAGAACATAACGTTAAAACACAGGCAAAAATAATAAGGGATTGCGTAAATTACTACATCGATTATGTAAGCTATGTTTTAGATACAATTTCTGAAAAAAGAGAATATGATGAACAATATGTCAATAAATTTATTAAAGAAGCTATTGATTTTCACGATCTAAACAAATCTCTTTATGAAGAGTTAAAACAAAGACTTTCACCTCTTAAGGTATCTATACTTATGTTGAATAATTCTTTAGATGATCCTAATAAATTAAAGGAAAGTATTGAAAATATAAGACACGCTTTAAAAGATTTAGAGGACTTAATAAAACAGCGTTTTGAAGAACCAAGACTTATTAGACATGTGAAAAAATTCGATCTATTGTATATTGAAGATAATAAATTAGAACGAAAAACTATTGACACCTATTTTAAGAGAAAGGAAGTTGACATTAAATCTGTAGAAACCTCTGAAGAGGGGCTTGAAATTTTAAAAGTTTTTACTCCTCAAGTAATTTTGTTAGATATCGATTTAAAAACTAGTAATATCAATGGAGATAAACTATGTCAAATGTTAAAATCTAAAACAGAATATAGCTCAATTCCAATAATATTGATATCTGCTGTTGTTTCAGAAAATGAAAAAAAAGAGATATTAGCATCTACAAAAGCAGACGATATAATTATTAAACCTATCGATAAATTAGCCGATTTAGACGTTCTATTTAAATATCTCAAATAGACTATTCAATTTTTTTATGATATTTAAAAGTAATAGATGTTATCCTAGCAATTATTGCGCCAATAGTTAAATTATCTAGTTTAATGATTGTTGTTCATATGTATCTTTATTTGAAAAAATGAAATTCGAGAAAGTAAAATAAAGAAAATCACTTAAAAAATTCGTTTCTAATATCTTGAATTGTTTAGATATTGTTAGTCAGACCAGTTCTACAGTAAAGTTTTTAATTTACTCTAATATATAGATTTATGAGAAATCATGTCAGATTTAGACTATGAATCGATTTTAATTAGTCCTACAATTTCGAAACTTCAAAAGAATATTATTGTTAATAAGAATAAAGCTATTTCAGACTTTTGGAATGAAATTGAAAAAAGGGGAACCCCTATTTTTGAAAAGATTGAAGGAGACAATGAAAATTACTTGATTACATTTATAGCTCGAGGAGATGAAGATGTAGAAAATATTTTTGTATTTAATACATTTGTAAGAGATGATATGAAAGAAGGACTACTTGGGAGAATTGAAGACACCAATGTATATTATAGATCTTATAAAATAGCTAAGTGTATACGTGATACATATTTATATAGTAAGAATAATCCATTTGAACCAAAAAATCCAGAAGAAAATGTTTTGAAACATGTAGATTTGATTTTTTCTGATCCATTCAACTCACATCTACAAAAATTTAAAGTAAATGGATTGGATCTTCCATTAAATGAATTTGAATGCCCTGATGCGCCACTCCAGCCTTGGTATGGTGAAAGATCAGATATTAAAAGAGGAAATATAGAAGAATTTTTGTTATTTAGTGAAATTTTAAAAAAATCACGTAAAATTTTAGCATATACTCCTCCAAACTATTCTAAAAACCATCCTCCTTATCATTTTCTTTTACTTTTTGATGGAATACTATTTGAAGAGATTGCTAGAGTATCTGCTACTTTAGATAATTTAATGTCGGATGAAAAAATTCCTCCCTTAGTTGCTGTTTTAGTAGAAAATTTCATACCAACAAATACTGCCATAAGATCCAGTGAATTACCACCTAATCCAAAGTTTTTAGAATACATAATTAAAGAATTACTACCTTGGGCTCGTGAAAATTATAACATAACATTAAATCCTTCTCAATCTGTTATTGCTGGAGCAAGTTATGGCGGAATTGCTTCTTCATTTATGGCATTTAAACATCCCGAGATCTTTGGAAATGTATTGTCAATGTCAGGTGCTTATGATTGGTATCCAGGACAACATGAGTGGTTGAATATGGTAAAAAATGTTGAAAATCTTGATATATGGTGGACAAAGGAAGAGGAAAAAGAAGAAGAGTGGCTAGTACATCAATTTGCTCGGACCAAAAAATTAAAATTAAAATTTTATGTTGATGTTGGAATACTTGAAGTTGAAAAAAATAAACCAATTAACCTTTTTACTTCTAACCGTCATTTCCGTAATGTACTAAAAACAAAAGGTTATCCAGTTTCTTACGTGGAGTTTTTAGGAGGGCATGATTTTGTATGTTGGCGTGGTTCAATCGCAGATGGACTAATTTATCTGATAGGAAAATAAAAATAACCACAAAACTCTTTTTTTCAAATAATTTTTTCTAGATAAATTGATATAATTTTAGAGATGTAAAAGTGAATTCACCAATTAATAATGGGAAAAGGGAGGAAATAATTGCCTACTTGTTATTAATAGTAACTATGGTGATTTGGGGGGGTACATGGCCAATTGGGAAATGGATAGTAGATCCATTATATGGTCCCACGATTCCTCCTTTTATTATAGCCGCAATTCGTTATTTCTTAGCAGTAGTTTGCTTTTTCATAATTCTTAAAATTAAAGAAGGAAATTTAAATTGGCATTTTGCAAAGAAAAATTGGAAAATTTTATTATTGATGGGGCTATTATCAGTCACTATTTACCAATTAGGATATCTTATTGGGGAGATCTTTACCGCTGCAAGCGATGCTAGCATTATGGTCGCTACAAATGCTATATGGGTTGTTATCCTTTCTAGTCTGTTCTTAAAAACAGAATCTTTTAATTGGAAAAAAATTGTTGGAACTCTAATGGCTTTTTTTGCTGTTATAATTGTCGTTGGATTCTCACCAAATGTAGAAGTTTCAAATCGATTATTTGGAGATGTTTTAATTTTAATTGCTGCATTTGCTTATGCTTCATATACAGTCATATCCCGTCATTTTATGAATAAAGTAAATGAAAATCCTAAGTTACATAAACCTAGCTCCTTGTGGATTATTACATGGGTATCATTTTTTGGTTTTTTAACAACTACCCCTTTAGCTTTAATAATCAGGCCAGAATATCTAAACCCGATCCAATATTTAACTATTCCTCTCCGGATCTGGATTGGAATTATATACTTAACATTTTTTTCTACAGTAGGAGCTTATACATTCTATTTGGAAGGTGTCAAACGCTTAAGTGCAAGTAGAGCTGCCATTTTTCAAACATCAGTACCATTATTTGGAGTAGTTTTTTCTGCTGTATTTTTACTAGAAAAATTCGATGTTTTTATCTACCCTTTTTCTTTATCTTTAGTAGTAGTGGGTATAACTCTAGTAAATCTTAAAAGTTCCTGGAATAAAAGAAATAACATTAAACAAAACAACTAGAAGTAAATCCATTAATAACTTCTTATAAATATCTAATTATGCTTTAAAAGAAAAGTTATCAATATACCATTTTTCTATAAAAACCATAAAATAATCTCAATAATCCATGAGCTATATGTTTTAATATCTGAATTTTTTTCTCCTAAATAAAATATGAATAAAAAAAAAGATTATTATGAACTTTTAGAGATTGAAAAAGATTCAACAGATGATGAAATCAAATTAGCTTATAGAAAGTTAGCCAAAAAATATCATCCTGATCTTAATAAGACAGATCCTCGGGCAAAAGAAAAGTTCATAGAAATAAAGGAAGCTTATGATACATTAAAGGATCCTATTAAACGAAGAATTTATCATCAACAAAATTTTAATCCTCAACGTTCAGAATGGGGAGATCTATTTAGAATTACTAACTTTAGAACCGTTATTGATATAATGAGGAGTTTTTATAGAACTATGAATCCATACAATAAACCTCCTCCTGAAGGTATGTATATTTAAATAAACTATTTTTTATTTATTCAAAATAGAATTTGTTAATCTTTTGAACAAGAATATATTTAATTTTAGATTTCATTATTTTATTTAGGATAAGGCTATCAATTAGAATTAAATTATTTATATTATGTCTGAACCATCAAGATCCGATGTAATTAATAAAATAAAGTCAGAATATAACAAGAAATTGAAAGATTTGGAAGCAAAGTTAGCATTAAAACATAAAGAATTGAGTCAAATTGAAAGAGTAATAATGCATGATACAAAAAAAATAGATCATTCTGGTGTTTCAAAATTAAAGTTAAAAAAAGCAGAAATAAATAGAGCGATTTCCATGTTAAAAAAAAAAATTAAGGAAGTTAATAGAGAAAAAGTTAAAAAATTGAAAAAAATATGAAGAATATTATTTTGACTCCATTTAGCTCCTTCAATCACTTCAATGGGTCCCCAAATTTTGCTTTCATTTGATAAATACAAAACCTAATAAAAATTTTCATCTTTAATATAATCATTAGTATAGAGAGTAATAAAAATGTCAGAAGATCCTTCTATAAAGAAAATTGAAGAATTAAAATCAGAATTAATGTTGAAGAATAAAGAATTAAGTGAATATCTAGATAAAATAGAACATCTCGAAAATATGATTATGCAGATTGAAGCATCTTTATCTGAAAAATCTAATAAATCCGATATTTCACTCTCAAACATTGAATTAATAGATTTGGAGAAAACTAATAAAGAGTTAAAAAAAAAATTAAGTCTTGTACGATTAGAAAATATAAAACTTAAACAAGAAATCGAAAAGGTTAAGAAGGGATATTTTGATTCTTCTTCTTTAATTCAAGTTATTGATATGAAGTTAAATTCAAAAAAATCAGAAACATTAGTTGATAAAGAGGTAAAAATAAAAGAAGATCTTAAATCACCTGAAGAGTTATTCAAAAATATACAAATAAAATGTCCTAAATGTGAAACAATAAGGAGTTTGAAAATTCCAATTAACCTAATTAGTCAAACTCAAAACCTTACTACTATTAATATCCCTAATGGAATGATATGTGAACACAGTTTTCAAATTCTTATTGATAGGTTTTTTACTATTAAACGATATCACGTTTTAGACTATGAGCTTCAAAAAATAGAGTATTATCAGGATAGAGACGGAATAAGTGTAGAGGAAAAGGACGATGATCTTGCTTATTTTACTTCCTTTCCCTTTTATCAAGACATAATTAAAATATTTAGAGAAAGTATAGATGATAGAGAAATTCTAGGGACTGCAATTTTTACTGAGAAAGGAAAAGTGATTTATGCATCAGTCCCTTCAAATATTTTATTTAATATAGTCAAAGAATTCGAAGTTAGAATGGAAAAACAACTTCAAGACATAACTAAAATGTATATTGAGTTGCGGCAACATCATAAAATTTTCTTAGATTCTATTAAAATTTTAAGTCAAAAAATTATTTTAGTATTGATATTTTCTGAAAGAGTTAATTTTGGTATGGGGGCTATGATCTTTAAAGATATAAAAAAGAAGGTAAAAATATTAACTAAAGGTTATAAGGAGGGAGCAATATAGACTACTCCTTCCAATAATTGTGAGATAGTATTATTAAATTCTTTATTATAGTCACGTGATTTTTGTAAGTTCTGCAAAAAAGTGTTAGATTTATCTATTCCTTTCTTAGAAATTACTTGATTTAAAGGCACTATTTTGATAATTGAAGGTAATAGTAATAAAGCTAATATCTCCAATGAATAATAATTATATTTTTCTAAATATGATGTTATAGTTGATATTATTTTCTCAAGAGTTTTAATGGATTCATTAATTTTTAACACCAGATATGTATCAAAATCACTTTCTAAATTCAATTTTGCATAATGATATTGCGAAATTGCTTGATTATTTAGGATCTTTTTATATATATCTGCCATCTTTGAAATTGAAACATTTTTTACCCCAACCTTTAACAAACAGGATTTATATTGCTCATTTCCATTGATAATATATATTTCTGGAATGCCTTCAATTTCAACCTTGTCGAAAAGAGAGTTTAATGCAAGATAATTGAGGAGTTTTTTCGTAAATATTTCTTGTAATTTTTCGTTACTAGGGTTATTTATCACCTCAAATAAGTTTCGCTGTAAAAATAAATCCAAATTGTCAAACTCTTCATTTTCGTCAAAAATTATTCCTAATATCCCCTCTTTTTGACTCCTACGGTCAAGATTGCCCGTAAAACATGAAATACTCCGATAATTTTCAAATTTTATATCTATATGAGAGGAAGAGTCAAATCCAGCATGAGACATGTATAATTTTGAGATGAATTCTTTACTTAAATTTATTGGATTTGTGTAGAAGGAACATTTAATCTCTGGTCCCATTATCTCATCATGTACAAGTAAAAACATTCCTTGTGGCATTTTTCGTTCTAACTCTTATTCATTCCATAATTTTCTAATTTGTATTGTAACTTCTTTACCTACCTCTTCAATATCTTTTAATTTATTTTCATCAAAAGCCGCTGAGTTTAAAATAATTACAAGCATTAAATCTGGGGTTACATCAGTCAGTAATAGATAATTAGAGGTGGTCTTTAACCTAAATTCTTTAACACTTTCTAATTTCATGTTTTTTGTTACTTTATCACATGTTACAATTAATAAGGAAACCATACCAATAACAATTTCTTCTCTTGATCCATTTAATGTTGAACCACAAGCAAGTCCAGTTGTTTTTTCAATTAACAACGCATCTTTAACTCCCTCTTGCTCCTTCAATATCTTTAATATCGAATTAATGAAAGTTGATTTGGGTGAGATATCTCGAATAATTCCACTCCATGCTGTAAATAAGGATTCATCAAATACTGAAGTTGCATAAAAATTTATTTTATAAGATATCCCTTTAGATAAAAAATCCTTTAAATAAGGAATTAAAACATCTCTATCATGAATCAGATCAATCTTATGAAGAAAAATATTTATTATTGGAGATTTATTAAATAATAGCATTTGATTTACACTCCATTCAAATTCAAATCGAGAACTTTCAAGACGATCAATATCAGAAGCATCAACAATATATAATAACACAGAAGCTTTTTGAAATATACTCTGCTTTAATGGCCCGTGATACTCATCAAGATATTGTTGTTGTCCTCCTAAATCCCATATCATTGGCTTTGAAAAATTGCTAACTTCATACTTTTTATAATCTATTCCTTTTGTTGCAGTAGATTGCATTAATTCCCAAGGCTTTTTTCCTTCAAATACACGTTCATAAATGCAGGTCTTCCCAGCATTAGAAAGACCCATCAAAACTATTTTTTTTATATCTTCTGATGGCTTTTTTTGAATTTCTCCAAGAATTTCAGATACTGTACCTTCAATAAAAGTAATATCACTTGAGGGAGATAAATCATTTAATTCTTCTTTTACGATCCATGCTAACCTATTAGTTGGTATGCTTAAATTTTTAGTTTCGAAAAAAGATTGTACAGTATTAATAATTTCTTCCTTTAATATCCCCGTTTTTTCAAAAACTAATTCACTTCTATACCAGATATTTATTCCTATTGTATTATTCTTAGTATCTGTAATACCAAAATGATACAAAGTGCCTGGTATTTTTTTCATATTTCTTTACCTCAAAATTGTGTATTAAGATTTTTTTCTAAAAGTAGAATAAAAGTAAATCTATCCAACCCAATCATTTTTTATGGTAGAAGTGACTTAATAGTGAAAAATACATCTTTCTTAAACTAATACATACATGTTCATTTATATAAATTTATCTGAAGCAATGGAAATACTGTTTAAAATATGTTAACTTAAATTAGTTAAACTTTCCTAAATTTCACTTTATTTTATTTTTCTATAAAATACATAATACTCTTTTTTGTTTTAAGAAAATTAATTTAAATTTTTGAGTAGATATTGAACATTAAAAAAAATAGAATATAATTAAGCTTGAGTTTATAAAAAACTATATAACAAGTTTACCAAGTTTTGAATAAATTATAAAAGGTATTAAGAAAATTTTTCTAAGCATTCATTTTTTTTATTTTTAAATTTTTCAACATTGACAATTTCT
>JBHLLJ010000083.1:0-14727 GCA_048885705.1 Candidatus Hermodarchaeota archaeon
TTAATAATTATTTTTTTTCCTACTTTTGATTTTTGAAGTTTTATCCATATTTCTAAACCTATAAAGATTAAAAGCCCCACAAGACAAATAATTGCTGCTATAAAAAACCCCATTTGATACGCAAAAAGATCACTACTTCCTTCTCTGATCAAAATATCTATAATAGGTCCTGAAATTAATGAACCTGCTATTCCCCAAGATAAAAAGAATGTTGCATTATATACTGCGAACAATTTAGCTCGTATCCTTGATGGTATTAAAATTGAGGCAATAGCATATGAAGATGCGTAAATTAAAACCTCAGAAGTACCAATTAAAAAACTTCCCAAAAAAATGATAGATAAATATGAGGTAGTTGCCGTAATTATTAATGCAATAATCCCTATTAAGGATCCAAAAATTAAAGTTTTTGAATGGCCAAATTTCTTACTTAAGGCACCGGCTGTAAACCCTATTATCAAAACCGCTACTGAACGTGAATTAGTAATAAAACTGAGCATTATACTATCTACATTAAACCCTATTTCTAAACTAAGATACTGAGAATAAGGAATAGCGATTGAATTTCTCCCAAAATTTATTGCAGCGAGCGCAATTATAAATACAATAAAGACAATAATGCTCTTTTGATTGTTATTATAATTTGAATCAGAAATGTCTAATTCTTCTTTATTTTGTTTGTTGATTCCACCCTCAGGACTAAATAATAACATTGGAATTGTAGATATGAACATAAATGAAGAGGCTACGATAAATAATGGTCCATTTCTAAACCCAAATCCATTATCGTATAATAAACCCCCGATAAATATTCCAAAAATGCGCCCCATTCCTCCAAGACCGGTTAACTGACCCATAATTTTACTTCTTTTTTGAGAAGGATATAGATCACTAATTAAAGCACTCCAACCTATATTCGACATTGACCAAAACATTTCAACAAAACTAAGACCAATAATTATAACATATCCAGAAATATATAAGCAACTGTAGGTAACCCCCCAGATATTAATAGTATAACCTACAGTATGAGCACTTGCTAGTAGAAAATGAATAAACCAAACAATTAATGTCCCTATTCCTGCTAAAATTTCACCCAACACAATTAAGGTTCTGCGACGTTGAATTTTATCACTAATTGGCCCCCACACGAAATTTTGAAAAACAATGCTCATTATCATTGGTAGAGTAGCATATAAAGTCGTTTCAAAAACAGATAAATACAGAAATTCTCTCATATATAAAGATAAAAACGTGTAAAAGAGACCTCTCCTAAACATGGCAATTATTTGAAAAGAAGATAAACCTGAAAAGATCTTGATGGGCGTTTTGGTAAATTTTTTTGATAACAATTGTTTCATTTTGTAAATATAAAGTTCTTTTAATTAATTGAAAGTAAGCTCTTTTCTAAAATTATCTAGTCTTTAAGACTTAAATTGTATTAATCAGGAGATATTTTATTTATAGAAATTTTAGAAGAGAAAGAATTTTTTATGCATTTTAAATATGTGAATTTACTGAAATACTTCTTTCCACTTATTTAACAGTTTTAAAAATTTTGTTGTATCTGGAACTTGATTCAAATGTTCTGTATATAGTGGATAATATCTATATAAATTATCTAGTAAATTAATCCAAGATTTTTGGTTTTCTGTCTGATCTATAATCTCTTTCTTTAATTGAAAGAGAATCCTTTTTTCTTTCTTGGTTTTTAAAGCTTTCAAAAAATTTTTAATGACAGAGATTCTAAATTTGGCATATTCTTCTGGTCTAAAAGTCGTCAGTGAATATGATATAGCCTCATCAGTGAAAGGAAGGAACTTAACTATTTTATCTTCAGGTTCTTCAGGATTGTCAACTATAGTTAGTTCTAAATCTTTACTGCTTATTTCTTTTAAAAATATGTAGAATTCTCCAGGATTTACTTTTAATCTCCTTTCAATTTGATTAGTAATTTCAGAGATAGGAAAAGATATTTCTCTGAACTTATCCGGATTTTCAATCCGATAAATATATTCTTTTTTTATGATATCTTTAATTTGACGTTTTAGATCTTCAGAAAGGTCAGCTCCAGTAAAGGTAATTTGAGTATCTTTTACCTTTTTTTGATGTTTTTCTTTATCTTTCTGTTTCTTGGCATAATGAGTCGTAAGTGATGAAATAAAAGCGTCTGCAGTTTTTTCAGTTCCATTGGTTTTTCCTAATCGGCTCATTTTGCTTTTCTTTTCTATAGCTGTTTCAAATAATCTCTCACTCAAATATCTCCTAGCTTTTTGTTGAGCTTTTCCCTTTTTCTCAAAACGCTCTGTAACTGATACAAAATCAATCATTTTTATAGGTTTTCCAATATCGTTTTCTTGCTCTGTTATTATTATGTCCATATCTTTCTTAACTAATTGTTCTAAGAGTGCATATACGTCACCTTTCGATAATTGAGTTGCTTTTATTAACTCTCTTTCAATAATTTCAATAGGAAAAGCTTCACCTCGTCTAATATATTCTCCCCTTATTATTTTATAAACTCGATCCATGCTCCTTTCCTCTTCCATTACAGTTTCTTTTTGCAACCTCATAAACATTGATGTTTCTTGGGGTTTAAGATAATAAACCAATAATGTACTACCTAAGAAGAAAATCATTAATACAGAAATTATGAATTTATCAGCCATTAAAAAGAAACCAACATCAGATATAACTTGATTAGGTATTTGAACATCTGGAGAGAGAGTATAACGAGATAAAGTTTGAGCAAAAACACAAGCTAAACATAATAATATCAAACCATCTTTTTTAAAGAATAGAATTCGCCAACCCAGACTACGTCCAAGTTTCCGCACAATTCTATATAAGAAGTACATAGAAATGATAAACTCGAATATAAAAATATATGTTACGGCTGAACCTGTTACCCCAATTGTCGACTTAAAAGCATCAACAGTAGGATCTTGAAGTATCATATAAATACTTATTTGCAAAATTTGAAAGAAAAAGATAAAAAATACTATTAATGAAAATGTAAAATTATCAAATGTTCCCGCCCGTTTTGTTTCTGCTCTCCTTCTCGAAAAGACAAATTCAAAAATAATAAACATTAATGTCATCACTAAACTAAAGTATATTAAGGGCATTACTTGTCGCATTTGAAGATTATATACTTCAACAGCATTACTAGGATCAACATTTCCAAAGATATCTAAAGATAACCATACCAAAACACTCCTATAAAACAAAGATATTACAACAAGCAGACCTAAAATAAAAAATGGTATTATCATTGCAAAAAAACGTCTTGGTATTGAATATTTCTTAATAAACCTCGCTTCAATTTTTGTCGCAAATTTCCGTGAATAAATGTAAAACCGACTGCTTAAAAGAACTAACCAAATCATTGCTAATGTTAGTAAATACGTCAAAAAGTTGATGCTTGTTCCGATATATAGAAAAAGAATATATAGCGATGGAATAAGTCCACAATATAATATTAATTGCTTAATAGCAGATTTTTCCTCAAAAATAAAAATCCTAATTTTATCTATACTATATAAGAAGGATAACACTATTAAAAAAGCTACAATCGTGTTCGAAAACGCGAATGTGTTCCCAAACATTATATATTGAACCCAAGTACTATTTGGAACGTTAATTGCTGTAATTAAAACTAGTGAATAAAATATGAAAATTCCATATAAACCCCAAAATTTCCTCTTATATGAATAAGATTTTGGTTCTTTACCATCAATATAAACTTCTTGATGGATAATTTTATCATAAAACTTAGTTTTAATATTGGATTTGAAAGTATTTACTTTTACCCTTTGTCTTGAAACATAATCTTGGATCTTACCCTTCACTCCCAATTTCCCTGGTTTTGAGATTTTGGGTAATTTTAACGGTTTAAACTTCTCTTTTTTTACCTTAGCTTTTGCCTTATCTTCAGACGTATTTGACTTTTTTGAAGAATCAGAATTCGATTGCTTACCAGACATTATATAAATTAATCTTTTTTTTTCATATAAACCTAATTATAATATATAAATGAAGTTATGAGGAAAGAAACTACAGAATAGATATTTTTTTTAATGTAAATTTTAAAAAGTTACAAATATAAGAATTAAATATAGTTATTTCATTACATTTTTATTAAAATGGATATAAATCAAAAACAAAACAGAGAAAAACTAATTCAGTTAGTTAGAAGAGCTATTGAGTTACTTTGCGAAAAAAATATCTCCAGTGTTGTTATCCTTTCTTCCTACAAGATTAATTCGGTTTTAAAAGAAAGTTTTGGAGTAGATATCAAGGTTGATAAAATTGGAAGAATTTTAAGCAAATTAGCCAAATTAAATGAATTAAAGAGATTAAATACTAATATCCCAAAATATAAGTTACATATTTCGAAAGCTCCGAATTTAAAGTTCTTTTAAATTAAACTTTAAGTTAAATTCCGAAACTCTGTAATAATTTTTTGGAGCTTTTCAAGCAATATCCTTATTTCAGAATAATTATTTTTGAAAGGCTCTAATTCCATGCTCAATTTATTTATTTTTTCATCAAGATTAGTTTTAAATGGATTTATTGATGTTTCCATTTTCACTTCAAAGTCTTCAGTAAAATTTTTTGATTGAGTACTAATTGTCTTTAAATTAGTTTTTAATTCATCTAAATCTTTTTCATTCCTCAGGTTGATTTGTTTTGTTTCATCTAGCTGTTGAATTGTTTTATTAGCTAAATCTTCTATTTCCATTTCTATATTCTTTATTTTGTTTTCAATAAGAATGTTTAAATTGCTAATAAGTCTTTTTTTAACTTCTGAAATTTCTTCTGTCACATGTTTATGTTCTTCTATTCTTGTATCTATATATTTGTACACTGAATTCATAAAATCATATATCGCTTCATTCAAAGTCTTTTTAAACCAACCATTTACTTTTAAAAATCCTGATACTACTGCTTGTTTCATCCTATCAACAGCTTTAGTAATATATTCAGTACCACGAGAAGTCCCTAGTTCTATATCATTGATCCAATCTCCTAATTGATTTTGCAGCATGTGTATGAACGTATCAGAAAACTGTTCAGATCCTTGTTTAAATCCAGAAATAATAGAAAATCTTTCTGGAAATTTTAGCAATTCTTCTTCAACATGGTCTAGATCTTCAGAAGTTGGGATCTCTTGTAAATCTTCTGGAGCTTTTTCAACGAATTCATTTATTTCCTTAATTAGGATCGGGCTTTTTTTCTGAAAATCCTCCATAAACTTTTGAATCCATTTAAAATAGTCTAAGGTTGATGGGATTTCAATTTCATATGATACGCTAGAATATTTATCTGTTTTCGTATAATCATCTAATCGAAAGACATCAAAACCAAAACCATCGCCGAATCCCATCAATTTATGGTCAAAAACTATACAGAATCCTTGAGGGAACTTCTCATTTTGAAAAAATTGGATATTCGTTTGGTCACTTTCTGAAAGGTATAATCCCCAAGAAGGATGAGAATGGTAATAACCGATTAATTGCGAAGAATATTTTTTCTCAATTTGGGCAAATAATTCATACATTTCTTTATCAAATCCAATTTCTACTTTTTCCCCGTGCGTTATAGGTATTGCATTTTCAATTACTACTTTATTCTCTATATCATTGTATTTTCCTAAACATATACCTAATACTTCTACACTGTTCTCTAATACCACGCTAGCAAAGCGTAGAACATGAGTTACCATATTCCTGAAGGCCTCTTTTTTAATTAAGACTTTTCCTTGATTTGATTTATTAACTGTCTTTTTTTCTGTCATTTATTTTATTCACCCACTTTTTCAACCTTATTTACTTTTTTTAATAATTCTTCATTTTGCTTTTTTAATTCAGCTATACTTTTCTGGAGAGTTTTATTTTCAACTTCAAGGGTATCAAGCCTATTTTCTATTGGATGCTTTGAGCTTTCTAATAAAATTATCGCTGCTTTTAAATCTGAAAGAAAATCTTTAGAGTCTTTACTTAAATTAATGAAATTTCCAATGACTTTATTAAGATTCTTGGTAAAGATATCTGATATTTCTTCAATTTTCTTTTTTGAAATATCCAAAGATGAATCTTTTATTGAAGTTATGCTTTCTGTTAAATTTTTGACAATTTTAAAAGTCTCTTCAAAACTTTCAGAAGTCCTTAAATTATTATTTCTAAAATCTGCTAAATGATCAATTTGTTCATTTATCGAATTCACAATTTTATCCATTATATCCTTCAATTTCTGCTCGAACAATATATTAAATTGTTCTTCAAGTTCTATTTTAACTTGATTAAATGAATTTTTGAAAATTTCCTGATTTGAGTCAAATTCCTCGAATTTATCATCTATATATGTATCTAATTCATCTAATTTTTCTCTTAATGAAAACTTAAAATCTTTTTGTAAACTTGAGATTCCCTCACTGATAGCATCTTTTATTTTTATAATGTCTTTCCTCATTTGCAGATTATTAACAACAGCAGTTCTGATTATCTTATCACTCCAAGTATTAAGGATTGAGATTAAAGGTTTAAGAGATAATTCTAATAATTCGGTTAATGAATTTTTTAGAGTATCTATTATCAATGCAGAGTTTAATTCTGGTTGCTTTGCGTGAATTTGACTCTCACTTGGAAATGTAATATCTCCAAACAAATCGGGCATTTCATTAATTTCTAATATAGGAGGCTCTTTAGAATGAACAGAATTTATTAATTCCATTAACTTTAAATAATAATCTATACTATCGGGAGATTCTACTTTCGTTTCTACTTCATGGTAACCTGACATTTGACCTTTATTAGGATTATCTAACCTAAAAGTACGAAAACCTAAATCTCCAGCTTTCTCTAAATACACATGATCAAACACAATACCGATAGCACTTGGATTTGGAGTTTGCCAACCCAGTTGGTTCCTTATATCTGTACTAGAAAAAAATATATCAAGACCAGGGTGACTATGATACCATCCACAACTGAACCAGTTTTTTTCTGCATAATTTGCATCAACCATAGAAAAAGTAACATAATCTTCTGGAGCAAAAGCGACCTCTATTGCTCCACCATGGGAAATAGGAACAGTATCTTCAATTATCACATCTCTAATTCCTTTTTTATCAGGTTCTCCTTCTAGACTACCAATTAAAATACCCATTACTTCTCTATATTGTCTACGGTCTCTAGCTTTATTACCAAACCGAAGGACATGGAGGAGCATCTTATAATAAGCATTGGGTTTAATAATTATACTTTTCTCAGAGGTCAAAATTAATCACAAATTTATTAGATTTAGATATAATTAATTAATGATATATATATAGTTTATTTATTCTCTATAATATTTCGATTAACTCCATTTTGGTAAATAATTTAATAAAAAATCCGAAGAAAAATAATAATACAAAATTAATTTAGTGCGGCAGCTTTTTCCCACAAAAAGGACAGTAAATAAAGGCTAAATCCTTACCGCAGAAAGGACAAAAAACTCCTCCTGAGTCAGTTTGTGTTTGCTCTACGGCTCCTACTTTTGGAATTGATGGTAATTGTCTAGTTGTTTTAAGAGTTGAAGCTGAATCTTGAGCTTCTGCCTTTCTTGCCATTACTGTCGCCTTAAATGCTTGTCGATGTTCTTCTTCAACTTCTTCAGGTGTTTTTCTCTCTTCTGTTCTAACCCATCCTTGAGCTTGAGGTCTTTTTAATTCACGTTCGGGAACACTTGTTAGTTCAATTTCTTTAGCTTCTGCGACAGGAGGTTTCATCTTCTTTTCTTCTTTATTCTTCATTGCTTGTTTAACTAAAGCTTGAGTTGTTTTCATTATTTGGTGTGGATTTATATTTGGAATTGCTACTGTCCTAAGAACCCATCCTACGATAATATTTTGGTTTGGAAAATCCCCTTGGACATCCTCATCTTTAAAAACGTATGAATCAATTACATCTTTCCCTTTTAGTAATCGTACTGCCCATCTCTCGTTAATCTCTCCCAATTGGATTCTATAACTCGTCCCAGCCACACCAAGTTGAGAAGAAAGGGGTACAAAGCCGATATCAGCCAAATTAGATCACTTTAATAGAATGTGTTTTATCATTTGAGTAATATTATAAAAACAAATTATGAATTTAAATTATTACTTATTTAAAGTAAAAATGAGTTTTAAAATTAAAAAATCTTTTCAGTTAAACCTACCTTAAAACTTCTAAAAAATATTGAATTATTTATTTTCCATATGTAATTAAAAACACATAAATAACAAAATTTGTATTAATTTGTAAAAACTATTCCTAAATTAAATAGTGTTGCTAAAATGACCGTAATTATCAATAAAAGAGCCTATTTAACTATTGTAGCTGCATCTGTAAGATTTGCCAATACACGTATTCCAAAAGATGAATGGTTAGAAGTTAGTGGTGTTTTTACAGGTCAAAATGACGGAGATAATGTGATTATCTCTGAAACATTCCCAATCATGCATCAAGAGTTAGATAAAGACGCTGTAATTGATCAATATAAATGGGCAGATGAAGATTATGAAGCATTATATATAATAGATGATATAGCTTTCTCAAAGGATCCTCCTGAATTTGTGGTTGGATGGTGGCATTCACATCCGGGTTTTAAAGTGATGATGAGCCACATTGATATAAGAACCACACTTTCTTATCAACAAAATAACCCCTTAGCAATCTCACTTGTCTTTAATCCTACAAGATTAATACGTCAGATTGAATTAGCAGATAAAAAAGGAGATCCTGACATACAATTAAAAAATGATCCTGGTTTTAAAATTTTCAGGTTGGATGATGTTAATCGAGGTCTTGAAGCATCTTATCATACAGTAGATTACAAAATTGAAGGATATGAGAGTTTGGAACAATTAGTCACATTAACTCAGAAATTTATTATCGATATTACCAATTTCTTTCCAAAAAGTAACGTTCCAGAAACTTACGAAAAATTCATTGATGGTAAAATAAATGAATTCAACTCCTTACTAATGGGAACAGAAGAATATTTAACTACACTAACCCATCATGGCGAGAAAAAAAGGATCCCTGAAGTTTTGAATTCTCAAACTCAAGAAATCCGTAAATTTGTAGCAGAAACATATGTTAAAATTGAAAATATTAAAGATTTCATGGATTATTTAGAATATAAAGAAAGAGAAACAATTATACCAAAAGCTAAAAGTATTATACACAAATGGGACGAGGTTGTCGGTGGATTAGATAAAAAATTAAAAGCCTTATCGAAGAAATTTTAATATTTTAATAATTTTCATCTTATTTTTAATTTTGATAAATTTTTATTTGATTGCGCTTTTTTTTGTTTAATTAAGCGATTAAATAAAATATAGATAACATATAATTTTTAGAATAGGATTTTAAACATGAAAAAAATAAACTTTCCATTTACAGCCATACTTGGACAAGATAAAATGAAAATGGGGTTAGTTTTAAATGTAATTGACCCTCAAATTGGAGGAATCTTATTAACAGGGCAACAAGGAACTGGGAAAAGTACTGCTGTAAGGTCACTTGTCGAATTAATGCCACAAATTGAAGTTATTAAAGGTTGTGAGTTTTCTTGTGACCCTAATTCAGATATAGATAATTTATGTCAAAATTGCATTGAAAAAAAAGAAAAACGTAATGTTGAAACGGAATATAGAGATATGTCGCTGGTTAATCTTCCCCTGGGTGTTACCGAAGACATGGTTTGTGGGAGTTTATCTATAGATAAGGTTTTAACAGAAGGAATTAGAGCTTTGCATCCGGGTTTACTTGCAAAGGCGAATCGGGGAATTTTATATGTAGACGAAATAAATCTGCTCCAAGATCATATAGTTGATGTTTTATTAGATTCGGCTGCTTCAGGAGTAAATATTATAGAAAGAGAGGGTATATCTGTATCCCATCCCTCTAGATTTGTGTTAGTAGGATCCATGAATCCTGAAGAGGGTGATTTGAGACCTCAAATTGCAGATCGGCTTGGATTAGAGGTTACCATTAAAGCACCACGAGATTCAGAATTAAGGGCTGAAATTACAAGAAGAGTTATAGAATTTGACGATAATCCCAAGAAATTTATCAAAAAATATGATACAGAACAAGAAAAATTAAGAAATAAGATAATTAATGGTAGGAAAATTCTGAAAGAAGTGCAAATTCCTAATTCTGTTTTTGAATTTGTATCTAAGATTGTAAATGAGTTAGAGATATTTTCACAAAGAGCAGATATCACTTTTATAAGATGTGCTAGAGCTCATGCTGCCTTAAATGACAGAAAAACAATTCTAGAAGATGATTTAAATGTTGCTATGGATTTAGTTTTTGAACATAGGATTCAATCGCTTCATTACGAGTTAACTCCTAAAGAAATAAAGGCCAAAATCGCTGAAGTCTACGGAAAAATAAAAGAAGCTTATGAAAACACCCAAATCTTACTACCTAATAGAGAAACAGAGGGGCCTTTAAAACATACTGATGAGCCTCAAAAAGAGTTTAAACGGCAATCTGTGGATCCAGATAAGGTTGATATTCCAGAATCTAAAGAACAAAAATTGCCTTCTCCTAAATATCCAGATAATCAAAAAAGAAATCCTAGACCAGCGGGAGGATGGAAAGTTAAAAATATACCATTTGATGAAGATATCAAATTTTTCGAAACTAAAAATAAACCACTTGAATTTGTTTATAAAATGGAAAAAAAGATGACATCTATTTTAGATAATATTCGAAAAGAACGAAAAATATCAGATTATGGCGGTAGAGGGATAGGAAGGAGAATTAAAATTGCTTCTTCTCAAAAAGGTAGATATATATCATATAGGACTCCTATACGGGATGAACCAAAAAGTATTGCTTTAGATGCTACAATTAGGAATTATCTAAAAAATGCTGTATATAATCAAACTGAAATTGATTTCCCAATACACTTTAATAAATATGATTTAATGGATAAAATTTACGAATATCGAGCACCTCTAGCTCTGTTTTTTGTTCTAGATAGTTCAGCATCAATGTTTTACGTTATAAAACAAATGACAGATGTAATATTATCATTACATAGAGAAGGATATAGAAAAAGAGATAAAATTGCGTTAATAATTTTTCGAGGTAAGAAGGCTATAGTCTTACAAAACCCAACTGTTAATTTTAAGATGGCGATAAATAAGTTAAAGAAATTAGAAGGAAAAAGTTACACCCCAATGGCTGCAGCGCTAAAAAAAGTCTCTGAGTTAATAAAAACTGAAAAATTGAAAGATAGAAATATTATCCCTATTGTTTTTATATGTAGCGATTGTGGGGCAAATATCTCTGTGAAATACCCTGATTTAATAGCCCAAGTAGAAACAGACTATGCTTTAATCACCCAGGAATTAAAAGAATTAACAAAAAAATTATCAAAGCAAAATATACATTTGGTGGTACTTGAACCAAAAAAGTCTTATGCAACACACGCATTAGGTGTTCATACATACTCTGCAGAACAAATCAAGAAGAATTTTAAAAAATTCGGTAATGCACAAATTTATCGTTTTGACCGCTATAATCCATCTTCTTTAGTATTAGAATTAAAGAAAATACTTTAAATAATTAGTTCTAAATTTCAATTTTTTTATAAATAATATGACTAATAAATCAAACTCAATTCTCTTAGTTGGTTTTAATACAAGACCATTAGCTTATTCTTTAAAAAAAGCATCGTATGAAGTATTTGTTGTTGATTTTTTCGGAGATTTAGACCTTTATCCATTTGTAACTGATTATATTATTGTCATGAAAGAATTAAATGGTAATTATGACTCTCTTAAAGATAAATATGCTAAAGCTCTAGCCAATTTTGCTCTTAAATTATTCAGAAAACATCAAGATGCAAAATATCTATTAATTGGAAGTGGTTTAGATGATGCCTATGAAGAAAGAAAACTTATTTTAGATGAAATTAAAAATTTTCCTACACTAAGTGTTAATAACACTTTAGAGGTAATAAGAAAATCAAGAGATATTGAAATTATTTATAGGTTACTTAAATCCAACGGATATAAAGTTCCATTTTATTATTCATTAGAGGACTTCAATTCAAAAGAAATTAGTTTAAAATTTCCTTTTATATTGAAGAAGAAGAGAAGTGCCGGTGGTATGAATGTTTATAAAATTGAAAATGAAAAGCATTTAATTTCTCAAATTCAATATTTGAAGAGCAGACAGTTTATTCCATCAGAATGGATAATCCAAGAATACATTGAGGGCATTCCTGTTAGTTGTACAGTGATTTCGAATGGTGTAGAATGTGAAATTGTTTCAATCAATAAACAAATTATTGGTGAAAAATTCCTAAATCCTCCAAGAGAATTCGTGTATTGTGGTAATACTGTGCCTGTTAAATTACGGAAAGAGGAAGAGTGGATAATCTCTGAAATCTCCTTATTTTTGACTAAAAAATTCGGTTTAAAAGGAATTAATGGGTTTGATTTTGTATTAAAAGGTCATTATCCATATTTTATGGAATGTAATCCTAGAATTCCCGGCTCAATTAGAGTTTCTGAAACTGTATTAAATTTAAATCTTTTAGACCTCCATATTAAAAGTTTCATCCCTGAAGAGTGGAAAAATATTAAAACTCTAATTAAATCTACAAAACCTAAAAGCTTTGCAACAAAATTAATTTTCTTTGCACCAAAAGACATTGACAGAAACGTGATACCAAAAATCAATATGTTAAAATTCATTCATGATAAATCTGAGCCAATTAAAAACATTTCTAAAGGTGAACCTTTATGTACTATTTTATTTAAGGCGAAAACTTTGTCTAAATCTTTTAGTGGAGCGAAGGAGGTTGTAAAAAAAATTGATGAAATTATTGGATAATTGATTTTATTCAGATCACATTATGAAATATGAACGCTTGGAACCTCATTCTTTTTATTCAATACGTAGAAATTTAATTATATTCTTTGGTAATATAGAATTAATTTATGTAAGGTAAAATTTCAAGCTTAATTTAAACATATGATTTTAAACAAATGATTCTGTTTTGAATTAGAGTTGACGTTTTTCAAATTTCATGATTGATTAGACCTTAGTCTTTATCAGATTTTTCAATGATATATATAGAAAACCTTAGCTTCGATTTTTGTTTAACTTCATTTAAATTTTTTAGAATTTTAATTAGTTTTTTCGTAAATGTATGTGAATCAAATTCAGTTCGGCACAATTCTTGTATTTTATGGCAATAATCTATAAAATTTCTATTTTTTACGTATACTGCCATGATTTATCCCTTCTCTTTTTTTAATTTAAATTTGTTTAATTTAATTATTATTTAAATAAATTTCCTCAATCTTGAAATAACAATAATTAAGAATGTCTAATATTATATATGCTAGATCTACTGAGATCTTATTTTTCTCTAATAATTTAAATACTTCTTCCCTAGCACGATCTATAAATTGCTGAGCTAAAGATAATGCTGAATCTGGATCAATATCACGGGAAAGTTTAATAATTGCGAGTTCTAATTGCATGGCACTCAATTTTATTAGACGTTCTAAATATTTACTAGTGCAATCTCCAAGTTGTTCCTCAATAAAGTCTCCAAGATTCAGAAGATCAACTTCAATTGAAGCGATGTTATATCCATAATTTATCCCTTTAACATAATCAACAGAATTTCCCATCAATATTATAACAAAATTCCTTATTTGATGGAGCATTGAAATCATTTCATTTGTTATTGCCATAGATATTAAGTCAATTTTGCTATAGAATTCTGTCTCGAACTCTACAAATTCTATAATCGCTTGTACTATAATCTCATTAAATACTCCATAATCAAGATCTCCGGCTTCAATAAGCAAATATGCTTTCATTAAACCTTGTTGAGCTAAATGTAATTTAAATTCTATATTGTCTGCGATAATAAAGCAAAGATTTTCATCAACATAATCAATTAAATAATTAAATAATTTATCTACGCGTTGAAAACAATTTTCAAGATCTATACTAATCCAAAATATTTCATTATTAAATTCCTCATCACCCTCAAATTCCAGATCGTTGTTTGTCGTATATACTTCTAAACAATAAATGCCTGGTTTTAAGGGGATATTGATTGTATAATTAATATCTTCCTCCAAAATGAGACCAGATTGTAAAATTATCCCTTCCTCATCAATTAAGAAAAATTCTCCAGTAGCTTTACTATCGTCAATACCATCATTATCAACAATGGATAATTGATAATTGAAATCCTCATAATAAAAATATATCTTAGGGGGTGTAGAATCATCATCGAAAACTTCAAAGGAACAAATAAGTTGAGAAAATTTTTGATCTCCTTCGCGATCATTGTCAGCATCTATTGCAGTAATTGTAAAATAATTAAAACTCCCTAGAATCCTTGGATTTTCAATTAAAATTTGATTATCTCTATTTTCATCATAAAACCGAGTATCATTAAACTCAATAAATAGTTCAGAAATTCCGGAATTATCTTCAACTAAAATATCAATAATTATAAACTCATAATAATCATAAACTCTATTATTAGTAATATTAACATATATAATTAATGGGCCCTCATCGTCGTCATCAAAAATGTTAATCCAAATAGTAATAGTGAAATTTAATACATCGCCAGGTCTATCAACATCCGCGTCACATGCCGTAAATGTAAAATTGTGACTCCCCAAAGTATTGGGCACTTGAT
>JBHLLJ010000084.1:0-3166 GCA_048885705.1 Candidatus Hermodarchaeota archaeon
TATATTGTTTGTAATACTTCAAAATGGATTGATCATGTGGAAGTATGGAACGCCCTAAGAAAAGATCTTGTTGAAGCGGGGTTTTCACCACTTAAAAGACATGCTGAATTAATTGAATGCATGAATAATGATGAAATGATGAATCCTTATGGTGAGAATAAATCAAAAAAAATAGAGTGGGCAAAAGAATTTCCAAATGTTAAAGAAAAAGGCGATATTGCATTTTTTAGTGGCTGTACGATGCCCTTAAGACAAGCTGACACATTAAAAAACATGATGAAAATATTTAAAGTTGCGGGAAAAGAGATTGCGATGTCAAAAAATGAGTGGTGTTGTGGTTCAATTGGTTTACGTATAGGAGACGAAAAATCTGTTTTAAAAATACTGAAACATAATATGGAAGAACTTAAGAATACTAAAGCTAAAATTGTTGTCACTGCATGCGCAGGATGTTATAGAACATTAAAAAAAGATTATCCAGAGTTGTTGGGGGAGAGTTTGCCGTTTGAAATAAAACACATCACAGAAATCTTGATTGATATGTTAAAAAATAATGAGATTCCATTTAAAGAAGAAGAAGGTGAGAAGTTAACGGTGACTTACCATGATCCTTGCCATCTCGGACGTCATATGGACTTTTATGAAATCCCTCGTGAACTGATCTCCATAATTCCTGGAATCAAACTTATTGAAATGAAAAGAAATCGAAAAAATGCCTGGTGTTGTGGTGCAGGTGGAGGTCTAAAAAGTCAATTCCAAGATTTAGCAATAAAGATTTCAAAAGACAGAATAAAGGAAGCAATAGAAACAGGAGCTGACATACTAACAACTAGCTGTCCTTTCTGTATAGGAAATTTAATAGATGCTTATCAAGAACTGGGTTCAAATGTCCAAGAAAAAATAAAACTGATTGACATTATAGATTTAATAGCCTCTAAAATTTAAGTGATAAAATCCATTAAAAATTAGGCTTATTCTTTTCTTATACTCAAGTTTAAATATATTTTCTATTATTTTTTATAAAAAGAACTTTTTAATTGTATAAGAAGAAAGGGGTTAGAATGACAGTTAAAACAGCTAAGATATCTATGATTGGCCCTCCTGCTGTGGGCAAATCAACAATTAAAAAAGTATTATTTGACGGAGAAGACCCAAACCAATTAATAATTTTTCCTCTTGAGGCTACAATAGGGATTGACTATTCAGTGCATAACTTTATGGATTTAAAAATTAGCTTGCTAGATTCACCTGGTCAATCGCTTCCGCTATTATTGGAAGATGAACAAAAACAAATTTTAACATTCGGGGATACCAGTGCTATCATTTATGTTTTTGATTATCCCACATGGATCAAAAATTCTCAAGATATTCTCGATGATGTTAAAAAAATCTATGAAATTCGAAAAAAGCATGGATTTGAATCAAAGATCATTTTATTCCTACATAAAATCGATCTTCTTATTACTAAAAAAATTGGGAGTATGCTTGCATTGATCAGAAGGCAAATTATTAAACAGTTAGATCTCCCTGAAGAATTACCAATTTATTTCACAAGTCTGCATCCAAATTTGATATACACTGCTTACAATGCGATTTCAGATACAATAAGTAGTTTTTCAATAGAAACTTCATATTTAAAAGAAATTGTAAGTAACTCTATTAAAGATTTATCTAAGACAAGCTGTTTTGTATCTAATCAAGACGATAATCTAATTATTCAAGAGATGTCAAATGATTTTGACACCAGTACACTTTATTATTTGTATGAAAAACTCTATCATTTAAGTAAATCCTCCGAATTTAAAACAACAAATACTAGTATAATCAGTCCTGGCGCTAAAATTTTAAATATGTTAATAGAAGATATAAATAAATATCATACAAATTTTAAATATATAATATTGTTATCTGAAACCATTGAACAAGATGATTTGATCAAGATATTAGATAAAATAAAGATAGAATTGAGCCAACAATATCAATAAGGTTAAAACTTTCAGAAGTTATTCAATATGTTAAGACAGGTCTACATAATATTAAATGATAATATTATTTACCAACGTAATTATGCCAAAGCTTTAGATGACTCTCTCTTTACAAACGTCTATTTAAACATAAAAAAGTCAGTTTTTTCGAAATTCGCTCAAGAAACTGCATCTTATGAATTTTTCAAATATAAACTTTCATATATTGTAGATAAGGATTTAAATTTAATATTTCTCTTCGTAACTGGATTAGGAGACGACTTTAAGAATGTCGAACCACAATTATATAACTTCAAGAACGAATTTCTCGAGGTTTATGGTGATGATATCAAAGAAAACAAGATCAATATAATCCCAGATGTATTTAACCCTATTGTTGATACAATTCATAGGAATCTGAAAGCAAAAATATCAATTGTAGGATTTTCTGGAGTTGGGAAGACAACAACCACTAAACTTATAAAAACAGAGGAAATTCCAATGCAACATATACCAACAATTACTGGTGAAGTTGCAACCATACAAATTGGAAAACTGCACTTCTATTTATGGGATTTTGCAGGACAAGATCAATTTGATTTTCTTTGGGAAAAATTTATAAGAGGTAGTGATGCCGTTCTATTGATGACAGATTCAACATTGGAAAATCTTGAAAAGAGTAGATATTTTTTTGAATTAGTGAATAAAGTAGTTCCATATGCACGTTTGGCAGTTATTGCTAATAAACAAGATTTATCTAGTGCTATGAAAATTGAGGATATTGAGCGATTAATGGGGCAAAAAACTTATTCTTTTATAGCTATTGACCCTAATAATCGACCAAAAATGATCCGAATCATAGCAGATCTTTTAGATATGGATACAGAAGTATCTCCCTTATTAAAACCCATTTTCGATAGAGATATTTTAATGGATAAAGCTCAAATAGCTTTAGAGAAAGGGGAATTTAATGAAGCTATTAATCTTTTTGAAAAAATTAGCAATATTTGTCTTGAATTAGGAGATGATTCACTTTCAATAGAATTACAGGAGAAAGCTGAAAAATTAAGAACAATTTTAAATAAATTACCAAGTTCTGGTTAAATTTTGTAAAAATACTAATACTTCATCTTTACCTATTGGAATAATATCAGAACGAAATATTATCTGTTTATCTTTGTAAGGTATGACAAATTTCATAT
>JBHLLJ010000084.1:3266-14617 GCA_048885705.1 Candidatus Hermodarchaeota archaeon
ATTTACTCTCCTTCCCTGATTTAAAATCATATTTATAGATCCAATTATCTCAAACTTTGAAAATAATGGGATCACGGCACCAGAAATAGATTTATCACCTTTAAAAAATTTTTTAAGGATTTCTGGAAAATTTTCATTAAAAAGTGCTACTCCTTGTGTGAATACAATATCATAAGGATTCTCATTTGCCTTTATATTATCATTTTGTTCAAAAAAGAATTGTGGAAGACCCTTATGGACCTTAATTTTTGCGACATTTTGTGCCTTATCAACTAAATATATACAACATCCATTCAAATTCAAAAATTCTATGAAATATTCCACAGTTTTTTTCAATAAATCATTAAGATCGTTAGCTTGATTTGCGATACTAATGAACTTATTTAATGTATCTATGTTTTTCGCGTGCTTTTTAAGCTTTTCTTCTACTATATGTATATCAGATAAATCATGAAATAGATATTGAATAAAATAATCATCACCCAACTCAATCTCATTTATATTAACTTCTAGATATAATTGCTTACTACTAGATTTCTTTATTCTTGAAATAATTGGTGGTGGTTGATTAATTAAATGTTGGACCATTGTTGGATCAACTAACCCTTCATCAAATAATTCAAGTTCTAAAGCTTTAATACCGACGATTTCATCTTTCGTTTTTTCAACTAATCTCTCTCCTTCTAAGTTAACATCAGCTATAATTCCTGTATTACGATTTACTATGAAAATGGCATCTCGGGCAGCTTGAAATAACGTTTGGTATCTCTGCTCAGCCATTTCTAAAGTTTTGATTACTGGCTTAATAGATTCAAAATAAGAAAAAAAGAACGCTTCAATCTCCTTTAGCTTTTCAGGATCAGATTTATGGTCTTTGGGTTCATAATCAAACGCTAGGTATGCATCTTCTAAATTTATTAAATAATTAGCAAAACTTTCAAGGAGTTTTTTTGCTAGCATTAAACTAATTTGGGTTTTAGTGTCTGATATAATCGTAATTAGAAAGCTTTCATATCCTCCTCTAGCAAATTTATTAGGCTGTTTAAAGAATAAATTGGCAGTTTTAATCTCTTTAAAAATATGAATGAATACTCCTTTTGTTGGTAGTTCTATTAATGAAGGAATGTCCTTTATAAGGTCATTACCTAATGATTTTGGTGCTTTCAAAAATATACTCGGTCCAAACAGTGGATCAAAACGAACAAGGAGTAATCCAATCAAACACATTCACAAATCAATTGTTAATGGTCTCAATTTTAAATAGTAATTGAATTATAAAAATTTTATATTATAAACTTATTTTTAAATTCATTTCATTATTATGAGTAGAGTTAATTACTATTATCAATCAATAATCCAACATTGAGTTAAACAAATAACTAGACAAATTTTTATAAATTTAAAAAGAAATATTCTAAAATGATTATTTTTTTTCTTAATCATGGAAGACTTGAGTATTTATCTCCAACCGACTGAATTTTTCGATTTTGATAAGAAACGTGTTAAAGAAACTGCTATTGAAATAACAAAAGACTTAAAAGAAGATAAAGAAAAAGTAGTTGCATTATTTTATTGGGTTCAAAACAAAATTAAATACAATATGTTTACTTATTACCCAAAAATTAAAGCAAATCTTAAAGCTTCTGTGACTTTACGTAGAATGAATGGCTTTTGTATGTCAAAAGCGACACTTTTGTCCACATTTGCTCGTGCAGTTGGTATTCCAGCTCGTATCCATATGGTCGATATTATAAACCATAAGATCTCAAAAAGAGTTGTAGATCTTATGGGAACAAAGGCATTCCATTGTCATGCATATAGTGAAATATATTTAAATGGGAAATGGGTTAAAGCAACTCCTGTATTTGATAGAGAAACCTCCATAAAGGGTGGATTTCTTCCAATTATTGAGTTTGATGGAGAAAAAGATGCGTTATTTGCTCCTATTGATGAACAAGGCAATATTTTTGTTGAGTATATTGCTGATTGGGGTTCTTATGCCGATGTTCCCATAGATAAAATTGATGAAATTTTTAGTGAAAAATATTCACAATGGTATAATGGTGATATTAGCCTTTTTCAAGAGCAATTCAGAATGAAAAAGGAACCATTATCGTTGAATAAATAAATTTAACAAATAACAAATAAATTTCTTTATTTTTTTTTAAAAAGTAAGAACTTACTATTATACTATTAACTTATTAAGTCTAAATCATATATTTAATTACTAAAATAATGTAATCAAAAAATTAAAAAAATGCCAAGAGCAATAATTTTATACGAAATCGACCCGTCATTTGGCCCCAATATTATTGCAGAATACTATTTAAAACAAGATGACAAATTATCATCAAGTATTTTAAAAGAATTTTCAGAAAAACATGATAAAAAACAACTGATTGAAATAACTATTCATGAAGCAGACAATCGATATTTTTCAAAGAAAATTAATGCTAAACCATTAGAAAAAGATAATCTATATCTAAGCTTTATTCTACAAGAAGGAGAAGATCTAGTATCTCTTAAAAGTATTTTTGCCAATGTTGAAGAAATTGTTATTCAAAATTTTACTGATGATAAAAGTAAGATGAATCAAATACTAAATAATGCAATACATTCAATTTTAAGCTTAATGGAGAAATTGAAAGAGCCAAAAATTATAAAGGAAACAATAAATGATAGGACTAAGAACATGCTAGATGATGGAAAACTTTCTGAAGCTCGTGAACTAATTGATCTAGGTGAAGAAATTCCTGAAAAACTCGCAGCTGAAGTAAAACTTGCTGAGGATTTATTGAAACAAGAGTTCTACAAAAAATCAAAGAAAAGTTTTTTAAAAGCTGTTGAATTAGCTGAACTCATACAAGAAAAAGAGATTGCTTCTTTTTTACAAAATAAAGGGGAACAAGTAGGTTTTTTTCCTGATTTAATAAAAGAACGCGAAATTCTTTACAAAGAAATTGATAAAATTTTAAACAATTTAGATATAAATCAATTTCATATATATGACAGTTTTGCTGAACCAATTGATAGATTAATAGAAATTTCACTTACCTTTGAAGAGCATGAGTTAGTTGATATCTTGACAAAACTGAAAAGTAATACTCAAAGAGCATCAAAATTGGCTATTGAATTATATGGAATAGACGAAAAAATAAGAGAACTTCTAAAAAAAATTTAAAAAGTAAAACTTATTCTATATTTTCTTCATTAGATGGAGGTTCTACAGGAGGTTGATAATCTCCTATCTCCTTAAAAATAATCGTACATATCTCCCAACCTTTTTTTGTTGGATACTTTAGAGCATTTGCAATTAGTTCCTCCCCAACTTCATTATCTAACTCAACTTTATGGATATCTGGGTTATTATGTAAAATACTTTCAAATTTAGCACCACTACTACCGACAGGTACAATTAATAAAGCTTTATCAATTACTTTTTCATCCATTGCATCTTTTAATCTTTTAGCAGCATAATAACCAGCCACACCAGCACTTCTATCAAAAGTTTTTATAGATGGTATCTCTAAGCCCCATTTTTTACCTTCAGCTTCGATTAGTGCAGCTAAAGTCTGTGCTCTTTTTCCCAGTTTAAACTTAAACTCCAATTGTGTTTTGAATTTCTTTTTCTTTTGTTCTCCAACCATATTTATATATTTTAGAGTAGCACCAGCAACAGATTGAGGGTTTACTTCAATAGAATATTCTTCTTCCGCTAAAATATCTTCAATAGTTTTCTTAATAAGTTCTCTTGGTTTAGAGAAATCAATTACCTCTTCTGCCTCCATTTCGGCTTTTGGTTTAGCAGTCGCCACAATATCCGCTCCAACTTTCAATAATTCATTTACTGTCATTTCTTCCATGACTATTTTATCTATGAACCTTCTACAAAGCTTAATAGAATTTCTTGGATTCCCTTTCGTCTTTTCAAATATCATTTCGATTAATTTTTCATTTAATGGAAATAAAGGATACAGTGGAGGATTTAAGTTATTGTCTTCCCAAAAAGTCTCCATGGATTTTGAAAAGTAAATTTTTAAATCATTTAAACTAAATGGTTTTAAATCTTGTTCTGGTTCCATTCGTGATCTTAAAGGTGCATCAGCAATTTCAATAATTCTTGGCCATATCTCTTTCAAAACTGCTATAATAATAACTAATCCTTTAACCTCATTATACAATCTTTTTAGAATCTCAAGGAATTTTATTTCTGCGGCTTCACCTAACATCCTATATGGGCTCTCTAATTCATCAAAGTAAAGGATAAGCACCCTATCTAAATTTTCTGTAATTATTTTAATCATAGCCAAACAGACATCATCTTCCTCTAAGACACTATTAATCCCTATTTCATTTAACTCCTCATCTTCTAAATCTTCTCCAAGAAGCCATCTTTCTGCAAGAGGTTTTTTATTTTTATCTAGTTGATAAGTTACTAAAGCTTTGACGCAATCAGCAAATACTCCAGGGAATTCTCTAATACCTAATTGAATTACTTCATCTAATTTAGGTTTCTGGAAAATTCCCTTTTTACTGCCACCCCACTTTTTAACTAATTTATCAGATACAACGTCGATTAGTTCTGCTCCAAGTTCTTCAATAATACATGTATAAACATGGAGTAAAACACGAATACTTGCTGGAGGACTAGGGACGTATACTATAGTCCAATCAGCAGAGGTAGCAAATTTACTAGCATCTACTTCTTCTAATTCTTCAGTAGCTTCTAATTTTTTCCTATTTTCACGTTCTTTATCTTTGAATGAATGATAAGCGTGGGTTTTTCCAGTTCCGGCTGAACCTAAAATTGGAATCAATCTACTAGATCTATCTCTTGAAGTTTGTTGTACAAGTCTATACACTTCTCGATCTATAAATGCACGAGGCCTTGAAATGTCTACGGGGTCGTGAATATCTCCTCTCGAAACAAAATTCGAAAATGGTAATAGAGGACTATCGCGTAGAACATCCATATACATTTCCTTGTCATCATCACTTAGCTCACTATACATAAGATCTCAAACTTTATTCTCTAATTTTAGTATTTTTACTAATCTTAAAATGACTTTTCTTATATTTGGATAATATAGTTTGTATGTAGAATAAATTTATTAATCCATACAAATTTTTCTTAATTATAAGCTATTTAGTTTTTAGCTATTATAATATTTAATTAAAAATTTTGCCTATTAAATTTAATTGATAACATAATAATTCATTTTTATGATGAAGAGGGATAAACTTGCCGAAAAAAAATAAAGATGATGAAGAAGACGAAGATGAGGATGAGGAAAAAAGAGAACCTTTCGATTTTTCGAAATTTTTTGAAGACCCTAACAAATTTTTTAGTGATCCTAATAAATTTTTAATAGATCCAACAAAATTATTTAGATCTAAAGATTTTCGACGTCTCTTTAGAGATATTTTTGAAAAAATTGCGGGTAATTTACCTCCGGAGCTTCAAAATTTATCACCAGAAGATATTATGAAAGAATTTACTAAAAATAAAGGTAAATTTGGTTTTCCAATAATGTATGGATTTAACATTAATATTGGTCCTGATGGTAAACCAATTATAGATTCTTTTGGGAACCTTAAGGCAAAGCCATATTCTGGAGAACCAGAGGTTAAAAAAGTTAGAGAACCTTTAACAGAAGTAAATGAACAAGGTGATCAGATTATTGTTATTTGCGAAATGCCTGGTGTCACAAAAGAGGAGATAGAATTAAAAGCTTCTAGGGATTCTTTAACAATTTCAACGAAATCTGTGAGTAAAAGCAGGAACTATTATAAAGAAGTTAAGTTACCTTCAGCAATCAATTCAGATTATGCACGAGCGAGATATACGAATGGGATTCTGGAAGTAAAACTCAAAAAAATTGATGAAAAACAAACAGATATTAAAATAGACTAGATTTTACTCTATTTATACATTTTTTATCGGTAAGTTTTGATTTTCATTGGTATTTTTTGTACAAAACTTTATTAGTCTCAAAAGCACATAAAATTTTAATCAATCTAATTTGGTTAAAAAAATGTCTGAAAAAAACGAATATTTATCAAAAAGAGCCTTAATGATTATTGGGATTACTGCTGTAGTTACATTAATAATCGGATTAATTCTATATTACACTGGATTTAATGAAGCTTTCTATAGTACTAGCTCAACTGTTAGATCAATCTTCAAAGCAATATCTTATCTTGGTGAACCTATTGTCTTTTTAATATTAGTAGTTCTCTTATATTTGGCTTATAATAAGAAATATGCAAAAAATCTACTCCTAACTTTATTATTCTCACATTACATCAATGAAGTACTTAAAGCCATATTTCGAGATCCAAGACCGGCTCCTAATATTGACCCAGCAGAAGATTATGGGGTGATTGAAGCATCTTATGGATTTCCATCGGGGCACAGCCAAAATGCTGTTGCTTTTTGGGGGTATTTAGGCAAAGAATTTAAGGATAAGTATAAGTCTAAACAAATTCCGATTATTCCAGTAATTTTATCTGTAGTAATCTTTCTAATAGCCATTTCAAGGATAATAATTGGTGTGCATGATTTACAAGATATTATTGGTGGTTTACTCATAGGTATGGGTGTACTATTAGCATTTATCTATTTAGAACCAACTTTATCCAACCTGTATAATAAAATTAGCTTCGTTGGTAAGATAATAATAATAGTAATTATATCACTTGTACTGTTTCTCGTTGGAACTTTCTTATATCCCTATGCAGGAACAGAATTAGCTTTAACACCAGTGCCAATATACCCTGATTCAGGGGCATTTGGTGTGGTTGGAGGCGTCACATTAGGATTTGGTTTAGGGTACACTTTAGAACACCAATATGTTAAATACGATCCTTCTCAATTAAGTACCAAAAAGAAAATCTTAAATATAATAATTGGACTAGTAATCGCTCTCCTTGTCTTCATTCCTCTTGAATATTTGTTAGAAATTAATAGTGTATTCTATAGATTTGCTCGATACGCAATTATAGCATTTATACTATCTTTCGTAGTACCACTAATATGCACAAAAATCAATAAATAAATCTAACTTTCCATTTCTTTTTTTTAAATTTTAAATTTTAGATAAAAGAAATAAATTTATACGGATATTTCTACTCCTTTCCTTGCGACTTCTTTCAAAAGGAGGCGATTCACCATTTGTTTGTCGCTTTGTGAAACCTTATTGTGAGGAGTTATTATCTCATTAATATAAATATCATCCCGATACGGATGAGGCAGAACTTGTTCAAGCAACATCTTAAGTTAGTGAAAAAGATAGTGCTATATAAAATTTCCTATTTATTTTGTGAAAAAAATGAATTTTCAGAATAAATCTAATAAGTATTTAACTTTTTTTTTTCCTTCCTTACGCTTAATACACATCAAAATTCTTTTTGACAATTCCTTTTTTCTCTTAAAATATATTTCCATTATATCCTCTAAAGTTTTGGTCGGGTATTTTTCTGATAACGCCAGATCCCTTTTTGAACAACCATCTCGCCTCATACAACAATAAGAAAGAGAGCCAAAACAAACCAATTCAGAATTCCAATTATTTTCCTTTGAAAATTTTTCCTTAATTTTAATAAAATCTTCCGGAGTGAGCCCAAGT
This sequence comes from Candidatus Hermodarchaeota archaeon, assembly GCA_048885705.1. Classification (GTDB taxonomy): domain Archaea; phylum Asgardarchaeota; class Lokiarchaeia; order Sigyniarchaeales; family SOKP01; genus Loki-b32. The sequence continues at coordinate 10,895 of JBHLLJ010000084.1, forward strand.
TCAAGTAATGTTTCATCTCTTTTACATTTAAATGCAAATGTCAAAGCGTAACCCGGTTTACAACAAAATGTTAATGCACGATAGTCCCCTCCCATACATAGTGGTATTGGTGCAACTCTTTCCCATCCTGGAAGATCTCTTAGCTTATTTGGATTTAATTCTGCCAAATTCTTACCCCGTTTATCTATTATAAAAATAAGGAGGGCTCGGTACGGGAATTATTCCGAAAAAAATAATGTTCTTTCCGTTTGAACCCGTCTTTCCCCAGTAGTAAGAACATTCTTACACTTCTAGGGATTCACAGTCCCCAATACTAACCACTATACGAACCGAGCCATGTTTAATTTTTCTTATAATAAATTCTAATATTGGTTTCTAAAAAAGTTTTATTCAATTTTTAGCACTTTCTTACTTTTTCATAATATCGAGTATATAAGTCAGGAAAAGATTAATTGCGTCATCCAAATCTCCAGAATTATCCACAATAAAATCTGCATCTGGAAATTTTGGATTCATTCTCGCCCGTTCTATTCTTTCTTTTAATAAATCTTCACATTCTCGTTTTCGGTCTTTTATACGTTGATAAGTTATTTCAAAAGGGACTTCGATAAAAACAACTCTGACATTTTCGTATTTTTCTCTGGCTTCATTTATAACTGTACGACTTACATTTACAATAACTGGATGTCCTAATTTAAGATAATCTTCTATTTCTTTAGAAATTCCATAATCTAAATCATAAATATGCCAACTTACAGCAAACTTTTCTTCCTTTTCCATTTCTTTGAAATCTTCATTAGATACTGAAATGTTTTCCTCAAATTTAGATGGAGGTCTAGTTATATATCTTTTTGGAGCATAAATCTTTTTTAAATTCGAAGGATATTTTTCAACTACTCCTGATATTATTGAATCTTTGCCAGATCCAGAATTACCAACTACCAAAAATAGTGTACCAGGGAATTTTTTTATCATTTACTTAATAAGATGAAGAATTAAATGAAATATAATCATAAAAAGGACTACTGAAATATAAAATCTTTATATCTTTTGAAAAACTGAATTGGATAAAAATAAGCTTTCTTCTTGTGGAGGCAAAAAAGAAAAGAAAGAAAAGTCAAAAAGAATAATTAATAATAACAATTTTGAAATAAAAAAAGTATTTATTAAAAATCTAAATAGAAAACTTAAGAGATGGCGAAAAAAAACTTAATACTAAATTCAAAGATATCCGATATTCCGGAAAGTTACCAACGATATTTAGATGAAATTTACGTAATCTCAAGAAATAAGAAAGGCGGTTGGGTTTCTAATAGTGAAATAGCAGAAAATCTTCATGTGGAACCCGCTTCAGTAACGGGTATGTTAGAAAAATTAAAGAATAAAGGTTTGATTAGTTGGGAACCAAGAAAAGCCATAAGATTAACGGAAGAAGGTAAGAAAATCGCAAGACAATTAAACGAAATTCACGCCCTCCTTTACCAATTCTTCTCAAAAGTATTAAAAATAGAAGATGAAATTGCTATTGAGAAGCTTTCATGTGAAATAGAGCATCATATCACTCGAGATGTAAAGAACTCATTAGAAGAATTTCTTTCAAAATATATGGATGATTAGATTTAATTAATATCTTTAATTCCATGATACAAATAAAATAAATTGTTTTCTAAGGAGTAACGAAAATGTCGAATGAATTAGTACAACAAATAAATAAAGTAAAGAAAAATTTTGAGAACTTTTCGAATTATATTGAAGTGAGAGATTTTAGATCTTTCTTACTGTTTACATTAACTAGCCAAGTTCCAACTAATATAATAGCTCAACTTGGATTAGGTGGTAATAAAGAAATTATCAATTTACCATATAATCCTCTTTTCAATATTTATTATCAGAAAATTAACTTAATCTCAGCTGGATCGTTAATCATATACGTGAAAAATAAGAGTATCACTGACAAATTTATTTTAGAAAAAGATGATCCAATAATTAAAAAATTCCTAAACCCTAATGAAATGAGTCTTGCCTTTCGTGGTAAAGAAAAATTCATTCTTCCTAAAATAAGTGATTGTAGTGCTTCTGATACAGATGGAAATTCAAAACTAACCATTAATTTGGATGATATATTTCACTCATTAGAAAGTTTTCTTGCAGTGGCAGAACCAAATATTCTCTTTGTTGTAGATGCCGTTGAAGATTCAGAACCAGACATAGTATTTACTTTTAATATGATGCCTCAGATGCCTAGTCGATTAGATCAAAAAGTCTTAAAAATTGATGTATTTCTAGATAAAGATCATAGAACAAGAGATAAAACCTATATAAAAAGGGAAGAAGATTTTACAATAAAATATTTAGATAATATAAAAGAAGTTAGTCATGCAGAATTGTATAAATCCGCATTTTCATTGATTTTACATGTAAAATCTTTTTCAAAACCAGGATAATTTTTCATTTTCAATTTTAATTTAATTCGATAAATGTTAATAGTAGCAATATTAAGGAGTTAATACTATTTCGCTTATATTAGACTGTTGATAGAGGTATATTCGTTAGCAATTAAATGATTAATACCATTAAAGGATTAATATTATCAATTTATAAACCATCCGACAAAAAATATAAAATATAAAACTGTATAATCAGAAAAAATTTATATTTTTTACAAAAAGGGTTATGGAAAATGAAGATTATTACTATAAATCTACCAGAAAAATATTTACAAGCAATTCAAATTTTGAATGATATGGGTGTCTATCCTTCTCGAAGTGAGGCTATAAGAATCGCATTGGATGATTTTTTAACAAATGAACTTAAAATGTTCAAAGATCTTGATGATGAAAGCTTTAAAATGCTCATCAGAAGCAAATCAAATAAAAAATATAAATAAAACTCTTTTTTTTAAATCCTCTTCATATATTTCTTATTTAGCTACTTAATTATTAGAGATTTTAATTGTGAAGATTATCTAAAATTAAAGCATCAAACTAAGATTTAAATATCTAAAGGTATATGTTATTCAATGATACAATTAACACAGTAAGATATGTATTGAATTTACTGATTTTTTTAATATTTGATATTCGAGGGAATTTTTATGAAAATTGGAATAATTGGGGGGACAGGAAGATTAGGAAGTGCTCTTGGTAAGACATGGGCAGAAAAGGGTCATAAAGTCATGATAGGCTCTCGGGATCCTGAGAAAGCGAAAAAATTAGCTAATTCAATGGGATCTAATGTAAATGGTGGAACATATGAAGAAGTTGTAAAATTTGGTGATATCATCATTCTAGCAGTTCCATGGTCGGGAGCCAAAGAATCAATAAAAGAAGCAGGAAATTTTGAAGGCAAGATTATTGTAGATTCAACAACTACTGCTGCTCCTTCTGTAGGAGGACCTTTAATAAGAGTTGAGCCATCAGCAGCAGAAAAGGTTGCAAAATGGGCAGTAGGAGCCAAGGTTATAAAAGCAGTTCATACTATTGGAGTAGAAAGTTTAAACAAATTACAATTTGGTACTCAACAATCAAGTTTATTTATTTGTGGGGACGATATAGTAGCAAAATCAAAAGCCAAAGAATTAGGGATAGATTTAGGTTTTGAGGTTATTGATGCTGGGCCACTCAAAAATGCTAGACTTATCGAACCTCTTGCTATGTTATGGCTTGAATTAGCATATAATCAAGGAATGGGAACTGATATCGCTTTTAAACTTTTACGACGTAG
>JBHLLJ010000085.1:0-7779 GCA_048885705.1 Candidatus Hermodarchaeota archaeon
TGTCTTTCTACACTCGTCAGAGAAAAATAACTTCCGGATGTGTATCGTGGAAACACAACTCTTTGAAATCCTTTTGAGATTGGGGTATCTTTCCTTGATAAAGCAACAGCTCCCGAGAAAAGGTCAAAAAAGTATGGTAACAATCCCCAATATTGAGTAGTACGAATCCTGCCAAAAACTTCATCCGCCAATGAAAGATTTTCAAAAGCTTCAGAGAGATCTCTATTTGTTTTTATAAAAGTTAAGAGGTTTTCATTTATCCATTTATATAAGAAGTTGTAATCAACATCAGATCTGTCCACTATCAGTCGAGCTTCTCTTAACGAAGTTATTTGAAATAAATCTCTAATTAATGAAAATATTTCTTCTACATTGTCGCGATGTAAGCTGAGTATTAACTCTTTTACATCCCCTTCAATCTTACCTTGACCAATTCCTTGAATGTCATTAATTATCCCTCTTAAGTCACCATTGTTCTTATCGATAATTAGCTCTAAATCCTCCTTTTTCAGATTAGTTATATTTTCCTTCTTCAGAATATTATTTGCTATTTTAATTACTTCGTTTTTAGGTAAAGGATGCACCTCATATCTTTTGATTTTATTATAAAGTGGCTGGAGATTTGTTTTGTATTCATTAGAACACATGAAAATGGGGAATTGTGTATTCTGAATTAAATTAATTACTGTGGGAATTGCTCCTCGATCTTGAACCCCATATATTCCATCAATCTCATCAATTAAAATTAGTTTCTCTTTAGATTCAGTAATAAAATCCATAATCCCACGAGATTTTGTTGTCTCATTTAATTTCTTTTCTAAGGCATCTCTTGTTCTTGTATCAGAAGCATTGGTTTCTATCACTTCCATATTAAAATCATTAGCAAGTGCATAAACAATAGAAGTTTTCCCGATACCAGGTGGTCCTTCCAATAAAACCGCCGCTTTTTCAGGACTTACACTTTTCTCTTCTTTTTGATCCTTCTCAATAGCTGTTCTATTAAATTCCCTAATCTCTTTATTCTCTCTATTGATTCTGCCTCGTTCTTCAAAGAATTGCTTTATAAAATTCGTTAGTTCTTCATCCAATTTGACTCTCTGCCTACCAAGCCTAGCTGTGGGTAAAGCCATTTCTTTAATGCTTTTTGGGCGATACTTCTCAACCCATGGAATATCTGATTTTATTTTTGACATTTCATTTAATAACTCATAAATATTCTGAAAATAAACAAATTTTTGATAATAGAGCAGACACTTGAATATCATTATCCCTCCCATCAAGAGATCTAAAATCAGAGTCTGCTATTAAATTAATTAAATTAATTCGGGTAATTTTACTTAGGGGTAATCTACCTATTTCAATAAGGAGCAATTTGTATAATTCATGGATACTATATTTATAATTAGAAAGAATTTTACGTACTAAGTCTCGAGTTTTTGGAAAATCACCTTTAAAGGCTACCATTAAGAGGCTTCTTATTAGATCATTATGAAAATTTTGAGAAGTTTCATATAAAATATCCGTAGTAATTATAGAATCGGAGATACTACTTAATTGTAAGATATCTAGTGCTCTAGAGATTTTACCATCCGAAATACGATATAGGGTTTCAATAACATCATCCGATATCTTTAACGATTCTTTTCTAGCGAGATCAAGAATTAATTCTTTGAATTCCTCCAATTTAACTGGCGAAATTAAAATAATTTGACATCTACTAACAATAGGATTAATAACGCTTGAAATTTTAGTGGTTATTAAAATCATTCTACAGTTAGTACCATAAATTTCCATTAATCTTCTAAAACCTTGTTGATTCGAACCTAGTGCTTCAAAATTATTGACAATGAGAATTTTAAATGGGGCATCTCCTAAGACTTTCAATTCTACAAATGGTTTTATTCGTACTTGGATAAATGCAGGCGTTGTGATAGTTTTTCCAGCAATACTTCCTATTTTACTTGTTGATACATATGCTTCGGTCCTTGCTTGTTTTCTTTCTTCATCGTCTAAAGGAACATCAGCATAAACCAATTTAAAATTTGCATCATAATTTTTACCAAGAAATTCTTTCGAAAACAATTCTGCAATCATAGTTTTACCAATCCCCTTGGAACCAACAAATAATAAATGTGGAAAATTGCCTTGCTGAGTTATACGTTTTAAGGTTTCTTTTACCGTTTCTCTTCCACAAACTTGATCCAAATTCTTTGGATGATACTTAATTCGCCATATTGGAATTTCTTGATTCAAATCAAATACCTTATCATTATTTATTAAATATTTAGCGTTGAAGATTTTCAATAATCGTTGCTAATAGTGCTGAAATTTGTAATTGTTCATCTGCACCCTGACTTATTCTATAATCAATTTCACCAATAAAAGCTTTTAAATTAATCAATTTTTCAGGTGTTAAATCTAATAATGGTAAAATTTCTGAAATTTGTCGAATGAAATTGCGACTATCAAGAAACTCGATAGACTCTACTACATCTCTAGATTTTATTATATCTTTAGTTTTTAGAGCTGAAATTAATGCTTCTAACGTTCTTTCGTCTAGAAATCCTGAAATCTTTAAAATTTCATTTATATTTAAATTATCCAATAGATCAAGTGCAACAGACATCTGAAATGTGTTAATGGCTTTTCTTAAATCCCCTCCTGAAATAAAAAATAACGTATCAAAGAATTCTACTGATTTATCTGATGGTATTTTTAGTTTCTCCATCTTGGCTATATCTTTCAATCTCTCAATAATTTTTTCTTTTGTTAAATTAACAAATCTAAATACAGCACATCGTGACACTATTGGATCTATTATTCTATTTATGTAGTTGCATAGCAATATGAATTTTATATTATTAGAAGTCTTTTCTATAATTCTTCTAAGTGCCTGTTGAACTTGACCGGGTATGTTATCAGCCTCATCGAGGATAACAAATTTTAGAGACCCATCCTTCACTAGATTTTGATGAACAAAATTCTTAATAACATTTCTTACAAAATCAATTCTTACTGTATCAGAGGCATTCAATTCTAAAAGGTTTGTTTCCAATTGTTCATCTTTAAGAAAATTTTTAGCAATAATAAGAGCTGTACTTGTCTTTCCCGTACCTGCTGGACCAGTGAAAATTAAGTGAGGGATATTAGTAGTTTTGGTAAATTTTTTCAGATTATTTATAGCAATACTCTGGCTTACAATTTCATCAAAGGTCTGTGGGCGATATTTTTCAACCCAAGGGATATCTAAACTCATGTTTTTAAATTAAATTATTTTACTTTTCTTCTGTTAAATCTAACTCTAAAACCTCATAAACTTTTTTGAATTTCATTTTTTCATAGAGCTTAGAGGCTTCAATTGCTTTCTCCTTAATATTTACTCTAATTTTTTCTACTTTTATTTTCTTTAAATGTTCTAAAGCTTTTTCTAATAAAAGAAGACCGACTCCTTTCTTTCTATATTGTTCTTTTAAAAAGAATTGTTTTATATATCCCTCAGATGAGCCAAAAGGGTCGATCCTTAACTCAGCAATGATCATTCCTATAATTTCTTCAGAATCTTCATCAATTGCTATCAATATACCGTGTCGTTGAAGCGGATCATAAAGACGACGTCTAATTCCCCAATCAAATCGTTTAGGATCAAAATCTTGACCCAAACCTTCAACCAATTGTTTTGTTAAGTCCTTCAAATCATCAATATTTTCTGGATTAGCAACTTGTACTTTAATATTAAAACTCATGGTTAACCATTGTAATTCTCATATACTTTTTATTAAAGTAATTATTGCTATTTTATAATTTAAATTTTCTTGACTTAAAAATTAATAAAATAACAAATGAGATGTTAATTAATACATCCTCTAATTAAAACAATGTCTTTTAAAAAAAATTAAAATAAAGTAAACTTTAATATGTAAAAATGTTAAAAATGACGGGCAGATGTCCCATCCCAAGCCCTAACACTCTCATTTACCCATCCACATTTTGGACATTTATCTGGAAGTTCCCAACTTTCAAGCGCGGGATGTATACGACAATAAAGTCCTCCACAATTCGCGCAAATAAGATATTTTGCTCCACAACCCCCACACATTTTTAATTGTCCTTCCTCTACAAATGGAAAGGCTCTCTTCATCCATTCATCATGAGCTAAACTCATATTCTCTTTACCACAAACAACACAATGAACCCCATCTTCTTGAGACATAAAATATCACCAAATAATTATACCTAATGATATGTAAAATGAATTTAATACTTTTACTAAGTGATAATATTAAATAAATAATATATTTAAAAATTAAATATTTTCTTAAAAGTAAAAATAGATTAAAAAATGAATTAAGATGAATAAAATTTGAATAGGCTGTTTCCCTACTACATTTCCAATTTCTTTGTACCTGCTGCCCCTTTTACTTCCGGATTGACCGATTCGATGTTTTGAAGTATGGTAAAGATTGCATCTTCTTCTAAAGCTTCTTTAAAAGCTAGATACATCTCTTTATTCCTTATAAATAATCCTTTTCTTTTCATAGGATTACCATCATCTTTCAATGGGTTTACCTCTATAAATAGTAATGCGGGTCTTGTTTTAGTTTCAGGAACTTTTACCACATAAACACCGGGTACAGGAGTCTCCATTTTTGCCCAATTTTTTCCGTTTTTCAAATGATCTTTTAGTTGTGCTTGAATATCTGCCATTTATATACACCAATTAATTTACATTATGTGTTACGTGTTACATATAAGACATATATAAAAATTTTTTGCAAAAAAAGTAGTTTTAGTAAAAATTCTTAATGAATTATATATTTTGAAAATATGACCGATTGAAGAAAATCTTAGATGAGAATACCTTAATTTAATATATAAGATTTACTATCCATTTTGTCGGATTTCTTGGGGTCATTTTCCACTAAATCTTTAAATATATCACTCTCGTATATATTTTTATCAATTAAATATAACTATTGGATGTTTATGATGAAATTAATCTCAGTTAATTTACCCGAATCTTATCTAAAAGTATTAGAGATTCTTGTAGTTGACGGAAAGTTTCCAAATCGTTCAGAAGCGATTCGTGTTGCTATTAGAGATCTAATTAAGACAGAATATTTGATAGAAGAATCAGTAAATAGAAATATTGCTCCAAGCATGATAGAATCTGAAGTAGAAAATGAGATACAAGAAAATTTATTAATATAATTCAAATCTTTTTATTTTTTTAAAATGAGATAAAAAAGAGAAAAATATTCTCAATCTTTTTTTAGTAAGTCTAAGACTTTTTTCCTTCTTTCTTCCCTCCTAGCAGCAATTCTAGCTCTAAGATTTTCTGCTTCCTCCTCAGAAGATATTATTACTCCTTCCTTTCTTGGTTTGATCCCAAGTTTTTCTCGAAGTTCAGTAATCTTATTATTAATTTCTTTAATATATTTCTTTCCTATTTCTAAATTTACTAGCTGAAAATATGCTTCATTCAATTCAGAAATAGCTCTTTTGATTTGATTTTCACTTATTGCGGCCTGAGCATTATCGAGTGCTTTATATGCAGCTTTAAAATTTTTATTAAGCAAATCATTTTCAGAGGCGTCTAATGTTATAATTGGAATATCAGCTTCTTTTTTAACAATTTCCACTTGATTATTGATTTTAGAAATTTCCTCCTCCTTAGCTAATTTTTTTAATCTTTCAATCTCTTCTATCATCATTAGAATCCCCTCATTATACTGGAAATTTTCGATTAATTTGTTAGCTTTATCTAATTTAGCTGATATTTTTCTAAGAACTTCTTCTTGAGCAAGTCTACGTTTTTCTTCCTTTTTTCTTTTTACCTCCTCTTCTCGTTCTCTTTTTGTTTCTTCCTTCAATAATAGCATTTGTTTCTCTTCTTCAATTTTCTTTTGTTTTATATCTTCTAGAATTTCAGCTTGCTTCTGTTCCGTTTTAAGTTTTAACAGAAGATCATTATTTATACGCGAAACTTCTCGATGCCAAGATATTTGTTGGAATAAATCTCGAGCAGCAATAAATTTTTCATAAGCTTCAGTAAATTTTCCATCATTCATTAAACTTGTGCCTTCTTCTAGTAATTTATAAGCTTCTTCTGATATTCGGCGTTCTTGTTCTTTTTCTTGCTGAATCTTTAGAAATTCTTTTCTTTTCTGTTCTTGTAACCTTCTTTTTACTATCTCGGCTTCAATAAATTTTTCTTCTAATTTTTCCTCTATTAATAATTCTTTAGCTTTTTGCTCTTCAATTCTCAATTGTTCTAGCTCAAATTCCTTTTTCTTCTTACTAATCATTGCAATTGAATCTCGAACCATATTAATTCCTTCTTGCCATTCAATATTAATAAAAATCTTCTCACTTTCCTGGTAAAATTCAATTGCTTTATCAAAATGATTTTGTCTTAATTCACGTTTAGCTTGATCCATTAAACGAAAAGCCTTATCTTTATACGTTTCAAATTGTGCTACTCGCTCTTTTTTTAAATCCAAGGATTCTTTTCGTTTTTTGATTAATTTTTCTTGTTCGATTCTTGCTCGTTCTAGTAATCTTTGTTGTAATAACAATTCTTCTTCTCTTTTTTTAGCTTTTTCAGCTTCTAAAGCGCGTATTTTATTATCCTTTTCAAATTTTTCTTTATAAAAGTTAATCGTGTTTTTTAATTTAGCTGATTCTTCTTTCCAATTAATTACCTCAAATTGTTTCTGTGCTTCTCTATAAATTTTAATGATCTTTTCATAAGGTGCTTCATAATCAAAAACACCTCCTTTTATTTTTAATTCATATTCTTGTGCCAATCTTTCTGCATTCTGAATCATATTAAAAATTTTGGAAGCACTTTCATCACTTTCTTTCTCTTTTTGCTCAATTTCTAGTATTCTTTTTTGTCTTTCAAGAAAATCCTTTTCAGGTAGAACTTCTGCTGCTTTTAATCCAATTTCTGGTTCTTCTAATTTTTTTTGTTCAATCTCTCTTAATCTTTCATCTTTTTCTCTTTTATCCTTGTAAAAGTTAATAGTATTAATTAAGCGACCAGCTTCTTCCTTCCATCCAATTTTTTGGAATATTTCTCGTGCTTGTTCATAATTAGATATTGCATTATCATAAGGGCTTTCATATACTAAAATATCCTTTCTGATACTTAATTCATAGCTTTTAACTGCTTTTTCCGCATCATCAATAAGATTCATTGCTTTATCCAACAAAATATCTTCCTCTTTTTCTTCACCCTCTAGCTCCATAATCTTTTCCTTTTTAGCGGATATAACTTCTTTTTTACCTAGCTTATACATTTCTTCAATGTCTCTTTCTCTCTGAGCCTTTTTTGCTTCTATTTCAAGCAATTTTTCATGATTATCTAGTTTTTCTTGGTAAATTTTGATCTGATTTGAATATATTTGTGATTGTCCCATCCAACCTCTATCAACTAGTTCTTTCCTTATTTGATTATAAATTTCAATAATTTCTGGATATGGTGTTTTTTCTAAAACCCTTCCTTTCTTAATTGCTTTTTTCATCGCAGAATCAAATTCTCGTTCTAGTCTTTCTGCTTTATTCACCGTTTCGATAATATATTTTTGAAAATCTTCTTGTTCTTTTTTCTTTTCTATTGCCTGCAGTTTTTTTTCATCTACTTCTTCTTCTTTGCTGATTTTATGCATTTCCTCAAGTGCTTTTTCTCTCTGAGCTTTTTGAACTTCTACCTCTAACAGTTTTTCATGTTTATCGAGTTTTTCTTGATAAATTTTAATTTGGTTAGTAAATACTTCT
>JBHLLJ010000085.1:7879-14613 GCA_048885705.1 Candidatus Hermodarchaeota archaeon
GAACTTCTACCTCTAACAGTTTTTCATGTTTATCGAGTTTTTCTTGATAAATTTTAATTTGGTTAGTAAATACTTCTGTTTGTTCTTTCCATCCCCGAGCATAAACCTTTTCTCGTATTTGTTTATAAATCTCAATAATCTCGGCGTATGGAGTACTTTTTAAGACTTTTCCTTCTCGAACAGCTTTTCTCATTTCTACTTCATATTCACGAACCTTCTTTTCAGCAATGTTTACATTATCGGAAATATATTTCTCAAAATCTTCTTCTTCTCTTTTCTTTTCTATTGCTTGTAGTTTTTTTTCATCCGCTTCTTCTTTACTGACTTTATGCATTTCTTCAAGTGCTTTTTCTCTCTGAGCTTTTTGAACTTCTACCTCTAACAATTTTTCATGTTTATCGAGTTTTTCTTGATAAATTTTAATTTGGTTAGCAAATACTTCTGCTTGTTGTTTCCATCCCCGAGCATAAACCTTTTCTCGTATTTGTCTATAAATCTCGATAACTTCGGGATATGGAGTGCTTTTTAAGACTTTTCCTTCTCGAACAGCTTTTCTCATTTCTACTTCATATTCACGAACCTTCTTTTCAGCAATATTTACATTATCGGAAACAAATTTCTCAAAATCTTCCTCTTCTCTTTTCTTTTCTATTGCTTGTAGTTTTTTTCCATCCGCTTCTTCTTCTTTGCTGACTTTATACATTTCTTCAAGTGCCTTTTCTCTCTGAGCTTTTTGAACTTCTACCTCTAACAGTTTTTCATGTTTATCAAGCTTTTTTTGATAAATTTTAACTTGGTTAGCAAATACTTCTGCTTGTTGTTTCCATTCCCGAGCATAAACCTTTTCCTGGAGTTGCTTATAAATCTCAATAGCTTCGGCATATGGAGTGCTTTCCAAAACTTTTCCTTTTCGAAGTGCTCTTCTTTTTTTGATTTCAAAATCACGCACCATTTTTTCAGCTATATTTACATTTTCAGAAATATACTTCTCAAAATCTTCTTCTTCTTTTCTCATTTCTATAGCTTTTAGCCTTTTTTCATCAACTCCTATTTCCTTGCCAATTTTATGCATTTCTTCAAGTGCTTTTTCTCTTTGAGCCTTTTTAGCCTCAACTTCTCTTAATTTATTATCCTGTTCTAATTTTTGATTATAATAATTTATTTGAGCGCCATATGCCTCTGCTTCATCTTTTCTTCCTTTATCAAGCATCGTTCGCTTGATTCGTTTATATATACCAATAATTTTTAAAAATGGAGGATTTTCTGCCAATTTACCTTCCTTTATTGCTTTCTTCATGGCTAAGTCATACTCTTTACTCATAGATTCTGCGCGATTTATCATAACATCAATAACGCTAGCAAAATCTTCTTCTTCCTTTTCTAGCGCTTTTTGTTCTTCTAAAATTCTTATTCTTTCAGCTTCAAGACTAACAGCTGGTTCTTCCTTAACTTTTAATAATTCATCAATCTCTTCTTGTTTTCTCACTTTATCAGCTTCAATTTGACGTAGTTGAATATCTTTTTCTAACTTCTGTTTATAGGTATAAATCTGACTTGAAAAGACTGTGACATCCGTTTCCCATCCTCTTTCTATCGCTATTTGTTTCAATTCTTCAAAAATATTAATTATCTCGGGATAGGGACATTTTAATTCAAATCTCCCTTGTCTTAATGCAACTTCATATTCTCTTGTTAGACGTTCAGCTCTTTTTATTTTCTCGTCAATTTGATTTCTAATTTTTTGGATTTCAATTTGTTCTTGACGTTGTTCCTCAATCAATTTTTGCTGTTCCTCATCTAAAACTTCATCAACAACTTCCTCCTTAACTTTCAACAGTTCTTCAGCTTCTTTTTGCCTTTTTTTCTTTTCAACTTCAATTTGCCTTATTTTTTGATCTTGCTCAAATTTTTGGATATAAACATTTATTGTATCATCATAAATGGCAGCTTCATTATTCCAGCCTTTATCAATTAATAATTCTTTTATTTTTTTATAAATTTCAATTACTTTAGGATAGATGCATTCTTCTACTAATTTTCCTTCTTTAACAGCTTTTTGCATTGCTAGTTCATACTCTCTTGCCATTCTAACAGCTTCTGTTGCCATATTATCAATTTGTGCTTTAAAAAAGTCTTGTTCCATTTTTTGAATTTCTATTCCTCTTAGTTTTTCCATTTGAGCAATTTTTTCCTGTTCACTTATTTCTATAACTTGTTGTTCAATTATCTGATCCTTTTGTTCAGTTTCAATTTGTTGCTCAACTTCTACCCTTTTTTTCTCAAGTATTTTAAAATGTTCAATTTTCTCTTTCTCTAATTGCTCTATCGTATCTCTGATTCTTTTAACCTCATAAGTCCAGTTTAATTCATCAAATAATTGAGCACCTTCAACATAAAATTTTATTGCTTTATCATACTCGTGTATTCTGGCATATTCTACAGCTTGGTCTAATATATCATATGCTTTAGAAGAAACTTCTTCTTCTCTTTTTTTAGCTTCAATAAATTGCTGTAACTTTTTCTCTTTTTTCTGATCTTTCTTTGGAAGTGTTTCTAATTCTATTATTTCTTTAGGTTTTTCTTTTTTAATGCTTTGTAAGTATTCTGCCTTTCTATTATAACATTCTTCAATTAATAAATACAATCTTTCAATTTCATCAGACTTATCAAGCTCCTCAAGAATACCTTCAGCTTCATCATACTTATCAAGTGCACCCTCAAAATCATTATTATTAGCTAACTCATGAGCTTCAACTATTAATCGATCAGCTTTAGTTAACATTTCATCTTCAACTTTAGGTTCCCCCACTAATTCAGTTTTTTCGATCACTTGAAACTCTTCAATTGCCTTAGGTTCATCAAGTACTTCAATTATTTCATCTTGTTTTACCTCTGCTTCTCTAAATGCTTGTTCTTTAAGAATATATACTTCCGAAATTTTATCATTTATAGCTTCAATTTCTTCTGTTCTATTTATTTGAGTATATAATCCAATTGCTTGACGTAAAATCTCAATGCTATCATCATAAAATTGTGTTTGTATTAGATTAATAGCATGTTCTACTAACTCATAAGCTTCATTAGCAATTTCATCTTCCATAGCCATTAAATCAGAAAAAAAAGCATCCTTTGTTAAATCTAATTCCTCGTCATCGAATTCCTGTTCTGAATCTTCCTCTCTTTTCTCTTCCATAAAATTTATCTACCTTAAAGGAGAATTAAGAATTAACCTATAATTAAAAAACCTATTACAAATATAAATTATAATTTAGTTTTAATTTAAAAATCATTAACCGAAAATAAATATTTAATCAATTATATTTCAAATTTTCCTAGATTTCTATTAAGAAAATCGTCGCAAATTTTCCCTCCTTCATTCGTTAGACTCCATCCATTGGTATCTCTTTTTACCAGATTTAATTTTTCAACATTTGTTAAAATTGTATGTATCTCATCCTCAGTTTTACGAATGTTAAAATCTACTCTCAAGCTAAAAACAATTTCATCAATCGGTACAGATCCACCAAGTTCATCCTCCATTACACCTAAAGCAGCAATAACTTGATTTTGCTCTTCCATTCCTGCGTCCAAAGAATGTGAAACTTCATCAAGTAGCCATGGATTCTTATCTAACATCTTTTTAATTGCCTTTTCATCGCCTTTCTGAAAAAGTGTGTCAAATTCTTCTCTGATCTTTTTCTTCTTACCCATAAAAATTCCCTATTCAATTTAGTAAGAAAAATTCTAGATATTTTATTAATATCTATAATATAAATTTAGAAAATAAAATCTTTTATAGTGATTTTAAAAATAAGATTTATGTTAATTTAGCCAAAAATTCTTCTACTTCTTGTTCATTACACATATGAAACTTTTTATCTTCACTTTTTACCCATGCTAAGCGAACATTTTCCTTTGTAGCTTCTTCATCAATTGATTCCTTCAATGTATTTAGGGTTAGATTAACTACTTCATCAAAAGTCATATTTTCTTTATAATTTTTAATAAGATGTTCCCTAGCTGTTGCCTCTCCTATCCCAATAGCATATGCTTTAAATGAACGGTAAATTCCACTTGGAGATGTTGTGAAAATCTGTGTGCCTCGAGCATCAATTCCGATGAAAAAAAGCGCACAACCCCATGGTCTTACGCCTCCAAACTGGCAATATTGTTGTTTTAAATCAGCAATTGTTTTTGTTAACATATTTAGGCGAACAGGTTCATCATATGTTAACCTAAATGATTGAGCTTGAACTCTTGCATAATTTATAAGTGCTCGAGCATCTGCATGTAATCCTGAGATTGCAACTCCAATATGCTCGTCTACTTGAAAGATTTTATCTATTGATTTAATATCCATCAATGAAGATGCAATCTTGATTTGTGCCGCTAAACATACATCTTCTTTTGATTTAACAGCTACAGCGAGCGTGCCTCGTCTGACTGCTTCTAGTGCATACTCTACTTGGAATAAACGTCCCTCTGGACTGAAGACGGTCAGTGCACGATCGTAAGCCCTACCTGCTGCTCCAAACATTTAATTTACCTACTCTTATTTGATTTTATACTTTTAAAATATACAACTAAATTTTAATTTATGGTTTATAACAAATAAAAAGCTAAATTCTTTTTGTATTTTCTAATACAGCACGTGTTAAATCTTGAAAAACAGATTCGATTTTAATATCATTTTTAGCACTTGTTTCAAGGTAAGCTATTGCGTTTAATTCTTCCTTTAATGCTTCCCCTTCTCCAAATCCAACTTCCCTTTGTCCCTGTTCTGCTAAATCAATTTTATTACCTACTAATATAGACGGTTTACTGTCACCAATCACCCTTTCTACTTCACTTTTCCAATTTAAGATATTTTGAAATGAACTCCTTCTTGTAAGATCGAATGTGTATACAGTTGCACTACTTCCACGATAAAAAGGTGGACGTACAAAACTGAAGTGCTTCTGTCCAGCGAGATCCCATAATTGAAGCTTTACTAGATAATTTGGATACTCTTCTAAGTCAACCTGTTTTGTAGAAAAATTAGATCCAATTGTCATAATATAATTTTCTTTAAATGTGTTCTCACAGTAACGTAAAACCATAGATGTTTTTCCTACTCCGCCATCTCCTACAACACATATCTTGTAAATGAAGCTTTTTGTAGCAGCCATTTGTCATTACACCATATTATATAAAAAGAATTTCTGAATTAACATTAAATCAAGTTTATTCTTATTAACTTACGTGAAAATTGATCTTTCTTAATTTCTTATATTTTTTTATAATATTATATTATATTCAATTAATAAAAATAATCGTTAATAATTTTTTTTTTTTCTATGTCAGAATTTTAGGATACTACACTTTTAGTTATTTTAGATCTAAAATTCAAAAGTCATTGATTTCTTTTTCTAATCTTATAAAGAACTATGAATTTACTTTCCTAAAAAATTCGGTTCTCTTTTTTCCTTCAATGCGTTTAATGATTCACTAAAATCTTTACTCCGAATGGTTCTGGTCCACATTTTATTTTCTAAATCAAGTTGGCTTTCTATGATATCCCTAAAATAGGTGTGGATGGTTTTTTTAATTAATTTAATAGAAAGTGATGGTCCTTTTGGTGGGATAAGTCTTAAGGCTTGCTCCCTTGCAAATGGCATTAATTTTTCCTTAGGTAGTATTTTGTTAACGAGTCCTAATCTCTCAGCCTCTTGTGCGGTCATCCGATCCCCAAAATAAAAAAGCTCTTTTGCTTTATTAAATCCAATCATTAAAGGTAAAAGAACTGTGGTAGCAAAATCAGGAATAACTGCTCTTTTTATAAAAAATAATGCCCACCATGCATCTTCAGCCATATATACTAAATCTGAACAAATTACTGGAAGTGTAAATCCTCCTCCTACAGCAAAACCGTTAATTACAGTTATCACTGGTTTTGAAAAGTCCCAAAACTTCAGGCACAACTTCTTTGACGCCATGTCTCTTAAATTGACTTCAGTTCTATATTTTTCAGGTATCTCCTTCAAAACATCATCCGAAAAATAACCTCCTGAAGAAAAAGCTTGTGCTTCTTCATTTCCTGTTAATATCATTACTTTCACATCTTTATCATTTTGAGCATGATCAACAGCGTACCATAGTTCAAGAAGACCTAACGGTGAGAGCGCATTTTTTTTTTCCGGCCAGTTTAAGGTAACTGTTAATATTCCGTTTTCTTCTTTTTCATATTTTGTTTGTTTAAATTCTTCAACAAGCATTAATACAATAAAAACATAAGAAAATAAAACATTTTATAAACTAATTTAATTACAATACATTTCTAAAGTATATACTCAGAAATATTAATAGATGAAGTCATTAGAAGAAAAATTTAAAAAATTAGCGGATTTAATCCTTCACTCGAACAATATAGTAGCATTAACAGGAGCAGGAATGTCAACTGAAAGCGGAATTGCGGATTTCAGATCACCGGGTACAGGTCTCTGGGAACAAGTTGATCCATATGAGTTTGCATCGATCCATTCCTATATAGCCAATACGAGTAAAAATCTAAAGTTTATGTTAGAGACGGGAAAACAAATTTTTAAAGCGCGACCAAATAAAGGACATAAAGCATTAACTAAGCTTCAAAAACTTGGGAAGTTAAAAGGAGTTCTTACTCAAAATATTGATAGATTACATCATAAAGCTAAGACTAAAAATATAGTGGAATTTCATGGTAATGCTTATGAAGCGAA
>JBHLLJ010000086.1:0-14487 GCA_048885705.1 Candidatus Hermodarchaeota archaeon
CCATTACTGCGAACAGGTCAAAACAAACCTGTAAAAGACTTTATGAATTATAATATTAACCTGATTAATCGAACTGGAGCTAAAAAAGTGATTACTTCATGTGCTGGTTGTTATCGAACTATAAAAAAAGATTGGGTAAAATTAGGTGCAGATTATGGATTTGACGTATATCATACCGTTGAATTAATTAAAACATTATTAGATGAAGAGCGAATTTCTATTAATTCCGAATTCCAGAAAACCGTAACTTATCATGATCCGTGCCACTTAGGGCGCCATATGGGAATGTACGATATCCCAAGAGAAGTATATAATAAAATTCCAGGAATTAAATTAGTAGAAATGCGACGGAATCGTGAAAATGCTTGGTGTTGCGGAGCGGGAGGTGGTGTAAAGATAGGTTATCCCGAATGGTCAGTAGAAGTCTCAAAAGAGAGATTAGAAGAAGCTAAAAAAACAGGTGCGTCTGTAATATCTTCAATATGTCCATTCTGCAGAACGAACTTATCAGATGCTAATGAGAAATTTAAAATGGATCTTGAAGTAATTGACCTATTAGAAATTTTAGATACACTAAATATTAGTGTAAATAAATAAAAATAATAAAAAGAATATACTTTTATTTTTAATTTTAATAATTTAATTCTTCTCCAAGGGCCATACGAGCCAAATCACTTAGTAGATAGTTCTTTAGTCCATTTCTCTCGACTTTTGCTCCTAAAACTTGTTTACACATAGGACAATTATATACACAAGCTTCAGCACCGTGATCAACCATGTCTTTAACGTTTTTATTTTGAGTTGGTCTTACCAAATGAGCTTTACCTATCCATGCAAATGCTCCTGCACAACATAATGTATTTTCTCTATCATATTCTCTTGCAACTCTCTCTACACCTATTAACTCACAAATTTTATCAACCCATTTATCAGTTTCAGGTATAAATCTATTGGAGCAATTTCTATGATATGCAATCTTCATGTTAAGCTTAGTTAATTCTGATTCATGTTCCTTGAGATAATTATATATATATTCAAAGAGGTGTATTGGTTTAAAAGGAACTTCAATATTATTTCTTTGACAATAAGAGGTCCAAAGCCCATAACACTCATCGTGCCAGCAAATTAATTCTTTTATACCGTGTTGTTTAATATTATCAAGTATAATGGGCAATCTTTCTCTAATTACTGAATCTCTAGCTACGTGATGATATTGTAAATTACAGAAAAACGCACGTCCACTTATATACTGTAGATCTTCAAACATTTGTCCTTTCATCTGTTCTCCAGTAACTCTAGTAAAAGTACATTTATGAAAAACTGGTTTATTCGGATCAATTTCCTTCATTATTAATTCTTTAGGAGGCTCAAATTGGTTAATCATGTTATTCAAAAAATGTGGATCTATAGGGAATGAATTATATCTTTCTTGTAATTCTGTAAATAAATCGAAGGGATGCGAATTATAGGGACAATATTCATCACATCCATAACAAGTAACGCATTCCTTTAGGACAAATGACTCTTTTCCATTAATCATCTTATCCATTTCAATTCTTGCTGTTTCATTATTTAGATCAATCCATTGGCATCGAGTTAAGCAATCAATATTTTCACATTCTGGACAGTGAGATTTATCAAACATTTTATTATCCCTTCTTAATTTTAAAATTTAATATTTTTATGATTTATAAATCAATTATTTAAACAGAGTTTTTAATTTTAGGAAAATTTATTGATGAAAATTTAAAAAGATAATTTTCAATATTCTTAGGGAAATTAATAATTCATAAAAAAAAAAAGAAAAAATAATTTTGTAAACTTTTTAGATACTTTTCTAAATTAGAAAGGCTAATAATCCAGCTCCACCGTTAAATAAAAGTAAGAATCCCATGAAAATTGATGCTGTTAATGACATTACTACTAAAAGCGTATTTATACTTGGCCCAGCAGTATCTTTAAATGGGTCACCCACAGTATCACCAGTTATGCTTGCTTTATGGGTTTCTGTTCCTTTTCCTCCAAGATTTCCATCCTCAATCCACTTTTTCGCATTGTCCCATGCTCCACCTGCATTAGACATCATTACGGCGAAAACAAATCCAGAAAGAATAGCACCAGCTAAGAATGCCCCTAATGAAGCAACACCAAATATAATTCCTACGGCAATAGGTATGACAATTGATATTACACTTGGAAAAATTAGTTCTTTTAGTGATCCTTTTGTTGCAATATTAATTGTTCTACTAAAATCAGCAGCTTCTTCACCAGAAAGAATTTTAGGATTAGATTCAAATTGTCTTCTAATTTCATCCACCATCTTCGCAGCATTTCTTTGAACAGCTCGTATTAATAATGCAGAAAATAATGCAGGTACTACTACACCTATGAATCCCCCGATTAAGACTCTTACACTCAATAGGGAGATATCTCCTACGGTAGAACCCGGAGGAGGTATTGTAAGTCCAGCTTCCGCTGCATATGAGAATAATAATGCCAAGACTGTCAAGTTAGCAGCACCTATCGCGAATCCTTTTGTAATTGCTTTAGCTGTATTTCCAGCGGAATCTAATCTATCTGCAGTTCGGATAATATCATCACCTAATTCTCCCTGTTCGGCTATAGCTCTAGCATTATCAACTATGGGCCCATAAGCATCGTTTGAAACTATGGTTCCTACAATTGCTAGCATCCCAACAGCAGCCATCGCGACGCCCAGGAATCCATCAAGGATAAATGCAAAAATCATAGCAATTGAAATTCCAATAGCTGGTGGAACAACACTAATTAAGCCATAAGAAAATCCGGAAAGAATAACAACTGCATGGCCTTCTTGTGCAGCATGAGCCATATTACGCGTTGGTTTTTTATCATCTCTTGTAAAATAATCACTTGTAAATCCGATAACTAAACCACTTGCTAAACCTAATAAAACAGAGAAATAATCGAACCATATTTTTCCATGATAAATCGGAAGTAATGAAGGATCTAACATCATCAAAAAAGCAAAAAGTGCTCCAAGTCCTGCAAAAATAATTGTAGCGAGGTAAGTACCCGTATTTAAGGATTTTCCTGGATCTTCAGAACCTTTCCATTTGATAAGAAAAATGCAAATTAGAGATGCTATTAATCCGACACCAGATAATACTATAGGGTAAATAACAAATGTTCCTGAAACATCTCCTGCCACTAGTGCAGCAGCTAAGATCATTGCAGCAACTATTGATGCAACATATGAATCAAATAAATCACTACCCATTCCAGCAATATCTCCTACATTATCGCCTACATTATCAGCAATTGTAGCAGGATTTCTTGGATCATCTTCTGGGAGATCATATTCTGCCTTTCCAACGAGATCAGCTCCTACATCTGCAGTCTTTGTGTAAATACCACCTCCACACTTCATAAATAGTGCTATACTGCTCGCACCAAAACTAAAACCTAGCACTATTAAAGGTTCCTGAAAAATCCAATAAAGAGTTGATACTCCAATAAGTGCTACTCCTACTACAGCCAATCCCATTACTGATCCTCCAAAAAAGGCTACGTCAAATCCTTTTTTGGTTCCAATTGTACAACCTTGAGCCGCTCGAGTATTTGCTTTAACACCTACATACATCCCTAACCAACCTGCTAACATAGATCCTATTGCTCCAATTAAATACGCTAAAGCTTGTTCCCAATTAAGATCTCCACTTATGATTGGAACTGTGCTTACAGTCATCTCAGAAGGTAAGAATAGTAACATAACTACAAACAAAACTCCAACAAAAATTGCTAAGATTTTATATTGGACTTTGAGGTAGGTTGTAGCTCCTTCCTCAATATAACCAGCGACTTCGACCATCTTTTCATTTCCCGGATCTTCCTTTAAAACTAGAGTTCTAAAATATAGAGCCATAGCTATTGATACTACTCCAGCAATTAAGGCAACAATTAAAATTATTGGTACAGCCATAATTTTTCACTTCATTTTTAAGAATTGATATTCGATTTTTTAATCAAATTGATAATTATAACACTCAAAATTTCTTAAATCATTAAAATATTTTGAATTTAAGGGAAATTAATTTTCTCAGAAAAAGTAAAACAATATAAATTGAACTTAATGTTTATTAATCATTTAAAGTAATTAAAATTATACAGTTAGGTCGAAAAATAACAAAAATTATCACATAATTGAGATTAAATGGAACTCGAGGAAAGTGAAGAGGATTTATTACAAAAAGCTCTTGAAGAAGAAAAAGCTTACAATTGGGTGAATGCTTTAAAACTATATGATCAAGCTGCGAAATCTTATATTGTTAAAAAAAAAATCGTAAAAGCTATGGAAATTTTTGAAGATTTGAACAAAAAATCATTTCTTTATGGATATTGCGCCAATACAGCGGAAGAATATTTAGAAGTATTTAATACCAGTTATAAATTGTTTAAAGAAGGAGCGGCTCTCTTTAAACAGAATGGAAATGAACTTGAAAATCTGGAATTAGAAGCATGTTCGTTCTATTATAGCATCACTATAGCAAAATCTTTTGAAGAAGCGGAGAGAATGGGCAATAAATCATTAGGGTTAATTTCTAACTTATTTGAGACATATTCAAAAAGAGATGATAAACAAATTCCTTTAAGGATTATATTTTATTTAATTATTAATTTGAGTATTTATACACGTTTCTGCAAGAAGCCAGAAGAATTAAAGAGTGTATCAAAAAGAATCATTGAACTAAGTAGAAAAGCTTGGAAACTTTCAGTGAATAGTGGAGATATATTTTATATCTTTAATTCCTTATATTCTGAGTTTGATTTTTTACAAGTATTAAATCACATTGATTCCAAGTGGCTTGATAAATCTAAAGAAGCTTTTAAAGATTGTTTAAATAAGTGTGAAGAATGTATAAAGTTCCTTAAAACATATAATGATCCCTTCCTCCTTACTATCTTGTACTATATTTATGGTTGTATATACTGTGAATATGGTCATAAACATATCGACGATGAGATAGAACAGAGAAACTATTTTGAAAGAGGATTAAAATATCTTGAAATGAGCTTAGATTTAGCAAGAGAGCTTAAAAACAAATACCATATTGTTTTTGATCTCTATTTTATAAATCAATATGCATTTCTTAGCGGTAAGTTTATGTATCTACAAAAAAGAATTATGAACGACATTAAAGAGATCAGAGAAGCAGGAAAGATATTTGCAAAATCACGTGTAAGCTTAGGTTATGTGGCATATTTTTTTATGAATTACTTACCAGCATTTTATTACTCCAATATTTCACAGTTAAGCTTTTTTACCCGAACTCAGAGAAAATCCTACGCAAAAAAAGGGATTGAGTATGGTTTGAGAACTTTAGGTGGGATTCCTACTGTTATAACAGAATCATTTTCATTTATATCCCTTACTTTTAG
The DNA here is from genome assembly GCA_048885705.1 of Candidatus Hermodarchaeota archaeon. GTDB lineage: Archaea > Asgardarchaeota > Lokiarchaeia > Sigyniarchaeales > SOKP01 > Loki-b32. The sequence continues at coordinate 5,419 of JBHLLJ010000086.1, forward strand.
TTATGCAGTTTTAGCTCGTTTTTCTGAATCAAAAGAAGAACAAGATATGTACATTAAATATATGTTTGATTATGCAAATAAATCTAAAAATCTTGGTGAAAAATATGGAGGAGGGGTAATTCAGTCCTTTGCTTACAATTCCCTAAATAGAGCCTATAAAACTTTAGCTGATAGTACTGAGAACAAACAGGAAAGAATTAAAATGTTGTCAATTGCAGCTGATGCATCTAAAAATTATCTCAAGTGTGTTAGGGAGTCTCGTTCAGGGATCATAGCCGCACAAATGAGATTAGCTCTTCTCTATGAAGAGATCGGGATTTTTACCAAAGATGAAGAAATACTCAATGAGGCAAAAGAACTACTGCAAGATGCTCTTAAAAGCAGTCTTGATAAAGGTTATTTTTCTTATGCAGCTACGACATATGAATACATTGCACGTATAGAGGATCGGCTAGGTAATCATACTGCTTCTGCCGAGAATTATTTAAAGGCGCAAAAAAATCACGAGAAATCAATGGAAGGTATTGAATATAGACCACTTAAAGAAAGAGTAAAAGAGAAGATTCAATATGCACATGCTTGGGCTTTAGTTGAAGAAGCCAAGGCGTATCACAAAAATGAAAATCACTTAAAAGCAAAGGAATGCTATGAACATTCCAGTAATATTTTGAAAAAAATACCTAAATATTATTTTGAGGGTTTTTATAACGTTGCTTGGGCAATGTTAGAAGAAGCAGAACTTTTAAGTAAACAAGAAAAGCAAGAGGAAGCTATAAATAAATATAAAAAAACAATACAAGCTTTCGAAGAAACTATAAGAATCCTAAAAGAAGCTTCAGCAAAGTCTAAAGAACAACCAGAAAAAGAACGAATAGAGAAGCTTGAAAAGGTCGCAGAAGTAAGAATTAATTATTGTTCTGCTAGGATTAATCTAGAAGAAGCAATAATATTAGGAAGGAATGGAGCACATTCCACAGCAGCAGAAAAATTTGCTATGGCAGCATCTATATTTAGAGGTGTTTGCACACGATACAAGTTGGAGAGAGAAAGGAAGGAACTTGAAGCTATATATTATTTATGTCGCGCTTGGGAAAGTATGGAACTTGCAGAAAAGTTTGGAGAACCTGAAAGATTTGATTATGCTGCAAAATTGTTTACAAAAGCGAGTGAGCTCTTTGTTGATATAAAGTTAAAATTATTAGCATCAGGTAATTCAGCGTTTTGCCGGGCTCTTGAACTAAGTTGTAAATTTGATGAATCTTCGAATATTAATATAAAAATAAATTTATATCCTAAAGTAAAATTGATGCTAAGTAAAGCATCTTCCTCTTATGGTAAAAGTGGTTATGAGAATGTAGCAAATTGGGCTCTAGCTACTTCGATCTATTTTGATGCTGCTTGGCACTTAATTCAAGCTGATAAAGAACTGGATATCAATGAAAAAGGAAGGTTATTGGGTATTGGATCAAATTATTTAAAGTCATCATTAGAATTATTTAACAAAGCAGGTTATAAGAATAAAGTTGTTGAGGTTCAAGACAGATTGAACAGAGTAGAGAAGGAAGAATCCATTCTTTTTTCAGCTTTAAATACCATAAAAGAACCATCAATCTCTCGAAGTACTATGGGTATAGTTGCTCCTTCTTGCCCGATTGAAAGCAGCCAATCTCCCAGATTAGGGGAAGCTCGTCAGTTTACTGAAGAAGAAATTCGAGTTGCGATGGAGAAAATGGAACGAAAGAAATATGAACTTATCTATAAAGATATGGTTAAAGAATATCTTAAAGTTCAAAAAAGGAAATGTAGAGTTGGTATTGCTCAAATAGGAGTTTGTAAGACTGGAGACATTATGAATGAATTTTATGAAAGATCTCCCATAGGCCTTCTAAATATTAAAGAAAATAAAGTAGGAGAAATAAGATCCAAAGCTAAAAAGATGATTGAAAAAGCTCATAATGAAGAGGTTAATGTCCTTCTTTTTCCTGAAATGGCAATTGATCTGAATCATGGGGAACTTATGCAAGATATAGCAGATATGGCTAAATTATACGATATGTACATAATTCCAGGCTCTTTTCACAACCAAGAAACAAAACGAAACATCAGTATGGTTTTTGGACCAGAAGGAATTCTCTGGGAACAAGAAAAGCATATCCCCGCAATTATTAGTATAGGAGAAGGAAATCGCTTTAAGGAAGGAATAGAAGTCAGTAGTTTGCCACGAAAAACAATCATTTGTAATACAGAATATGGTAGAATCGCAATTGTTATTTGTCGCGACTTTCTTGATATGGATCTCAGAGTAGAGTTAAAAAATTTCGAACCACCAATTGATATAATTCTAAATCCAGCTTTTACACCAGTCACAGTCGATTTCAATGCAGCCCATTTTGATGCACGTAGATCTATATATGCGTATTGCTTTTTTGCTAACATTGGTGAATTTGGAGAATCTTTAATCTACACACCAGAAAAGGACCGAACTGAGCGGATTATCTCTCCAAAAGAAGAAGGTTTGATTTTCAAAGATATAGATCTATTCAAGCTACGTTCTGAACGTAAAAAGTGGGAAAAAGAGCAAAAAAAGGAACAGCTATTTATTCAAAGTACAAGATAATAATTAAATTAACAACCTTTAGGATTTTTTTAATTTGTTCTTAACTTTTTTCTTTTTAAATTAAAATCTTCATAATTTTTACAGCATTAAACCATGGTTTCAAAACTATATATTAGTTTTTTATTAAAAAAGTAAAACCTTATTACATTATTCGACTTAGTGTTATTCAAAATAAATATTTTAAGAAATTTTTTGGGTGAAATTTATCACAGCTCAAATTGAAAAGGAAAAGGAAGTTTCTGTCAAAGATCAAATGAAAAAATTTCTAATAAAAGGCTTTTATGGATTTAATACAATACTCACTTTTGGTCTAGGGCGTAGACTTGGCATTTTCGATTATCTTTATGAAAAATCTAAATCTTCGGCTGAAAAGACTCAAATATCTTCAATTATTTTTACCATAGAGGAACTTTCTGAAAAACTAAATTTAGATTTAAATTATTTAGATGCTTGGGTTCATTTGGGTCTCGAATGTGGTCTTTTTGAAATTAGTGATTCAAATAAAAGAGAGATAAAAACTGCACCACACGTCTACAGTTTACTAATTGACCGCAATCAGATGTTTTATGTTGGAGATACAATTGGAGCATTTTATTATCTCGCACCGTTCCAAGATTTAATAATTGAAGCTTTTAAAAAGGAAAAAAGCTATTCCACTGCAGAAGTTTATGAAAAGTTTCCCGAAGAAGCAATTAAAGATTCACAACGAATGAGTGCTAGAGTAGGATCTTTAATTGAAAGGTTATTTTCTAGGAATTTCAAAGATTTTTGTAAGACCTTACGAAGTGAATCTTCTATTCTTTCTGTTGGATGTGGATATGGTTATAATCTAACAGTTTGGGCAAACAAATACAAGAAAGCGAAATTTGTGGGTTTAGATATTGACTCTAAGGGAATAAAATCAGCACAAAGTCTAATACAAGTGAATAATTGGAGCGATAGAGTTGAAATTATTGAAACTCCAATTGACGAGTATGCTAAAAAAACAGATAAAAAGTTTGACCTTATATTATTAAATCAAGTTCTCCATGAGATGGATAGGGATAAAAATTATCGATTGAAAGTTTTTCATGATCTATATTCTTTATTAAAAGAGGATGGTATATTACTCATTGGAGAAAGTATGATATATGATACTTTTGAATCACCACAAGAATTTCAACTTTTTGATGTTATGCACAAATTCTTTGAAGCTAGTTTTGCTGGTTTTTATGATGAGAAATCATTTAAAGAATTTATCAATGCTACACCCTTTAAAAATAGTGAATTTATCAAAGAGAAGGGCACATATTTCTGGGTAGTTAGAAAATAAGAAAGTATAACATTTGACACAATATACTTACATTATACTTTTATGAAAATTTTATTTATATACAATTGTGTCGTATTAGATATTTAGGTGTCTTTCAAAATGCGAAAAAATGTAAAATACATGATACTAGGGTTGAGTATCCTATTAATAACTCTAAGTATTAGCATTCCCATATTAGTGATAGGACAGACAAATACTTCTAAAAATTCAGATCAGGATTTAATTTATGACACTGGAGTAATTATATATCTCAATTTTGAAGGAGGTTTTTTTGGTATAAAATCTGATGATGGTAAAAATTATGACCCAATAAACCTACCTCCAGAATTTGCAATAGATGGCTTAAAAGTATTATTTATTGGAGAGAAATTGGATCTTGCTAGTTTCCATATGTGGGGTATAATAATACGTATTATTTTTATTCAGAAAATATAACTTTTTGTCATTCAAATAATAATCAGTATTTTATATCATAATTTAATTATAATATTAAATTAATTAGGACAGTATTCTTAATGTAAATGCAATAATGAGGATACTAAAAAGTAAATCCTTAAGAGTTTATATATAATTAATTATATAGTTCTAAAAGGGTCATTTTATGGATGAACTTATTTGTGAAATTCTTATTATTGGAAGTGGCCCAGCAGGGATAACTGCTGGAATTTATTGTGCTCGTGCGAATAGAGATGTCATAATTCTCGATGGAAAGGAGTCATCTGCTTTAGCGAGAACTAAAGAAATTCAGAATTGGCCAGGGGAAATTGATATTAAAGGAAAGGATCTATTAAGGAAATTTAGAGTACATGCTGAAAGCTATTCAGAGAATGTAAGAATAATCAATGGTGATGCAATTTCACTAATGCTTGGAATGGGATTAAATAGAACCTCGACTAGGACAGCAACTATCACTTCTGATGTTGTAATTATTGCAACGGGTGGTGGTACTCGAAGAGAAATAATAAAAGGAGAGGATTCCTTAATTGGTTTTGGTATTTCATATAGTGCTTTATGGGACGGACCATCCTATAAAGATAAAGTGGTTTATTTATATGGTAATGACGAAGAAGTGTTGGATGATGCTTTAACACTTAAACAAATGGGTTGTATAGTACGTATAATTACAAATGTTGGTATCGAAAAATTACCTGAAAAAGTGTATGATGTTAAAGAAGCTGGTATCGAGATTTTTGAAAATTTAGAAATTATTGAAGCAGTTCCAAATTCAGAAGGTATGATCCAAAAGATATTATGTAAGTCTACTAAAACTGAATCTGATGAGGTTGAAGAAATAAAAGAATTTGAATTAAGTTGTTTATTTATTTTATCTCATATATCTTCTAATTCAATTTTTAAAAAGGCAGGAGTAGAATTAGATGAAATGGGAAATATTAAAGTAGATGGCGAACAAAAAACAAATCTTAAAGGTGTTTTTGCAGCAGGAGATTGTACAGGTGGAGCCTTCCAAGTTATTTTTGCTGTTGCAGAAGGTGGTCGTGCTGGAATAAATGCATGTAAATACCTTCGACAATTAAAGAAAGAATAAAATGTAAAAATATAGAATATACTCTCTTATTTAATTTTCGGATTATCTAATATTTGAAATCATCTTATAACTCTATAAAAAAAATTGAAAAAATTTAAACTCTTATTTAGATTAATATGTGTAAAATTGAATGAGCCGTAAAGAAGTGAGTAATATTATTGTCTAAACAAAATGAATATGATCTAATTATTATTGGAGGAGGTCCAGCTGGATTAACAGCAGCAATCTATGCTGGAAGAATGGGTTTAAAGACTGCTTTATATGAAGGTAAAGGCTTTGGAGGTTTAGCAGGAACAACCCCTAAAATTGAAAATTACCCCGGATTTATGAGTATTAATGGGCTTGAATTAACAGAAAAAATGAGGGAACAGGCTGAAAAATGGGGGACTACTTTCTTCTTTAGTGAGGTCTCAGCAATCAATCCAAAGAAAATGACAGTAACATCTTATGAAGGAGAGGCAAAAGCTAGAGCTATAATAATTGCCACTGGTTCAAAACATATGACACTTGGATTGTCTAATGAGTTTGATTTAGTAGGGAATGGTGTCTCTTACTGTGCGACTTGTGATGGTCCTTTATTTCGAAATCAGGTAGTAGCTACAGTCGGTGGAGGTAATGCTGCGGGTTTAGAAGTTATTTATCTTTCAGGTGTAGCAAAAAAGGTATATCTTATTCATCGACGTCATTGTATGCGTGCAGAAGCATGTATCGTAGATGAAGTCGATTCATTACCCAATGTTGTTCCCCTGTATAATTGTACGATTGAAGAAGCAATCACGAAGGATGGTAAGTTAGGAGAGTTAAAAATCAAAAATCATAAAACAGGTGAAGTTTCTAATATTGATGTTAAAGCTCTTTTCATAGCAATCGGTGTTGAAGCACAAAGCGATTTAGCAAAAAAGGCAGGAATAGAACTTGATCAGGATAACTTTATTAAAGTTAATAGAAATCAAGAAACTAATTTTCCCGGTATTTATGCGGCAGGAGATGTAACAGGTGGAATAAGACAGGTTACCACTGCGGTTGGAGAAGCAACTACTGCGAGTATGAATGCATATTTATACATAAAACAAGGATGGTATGGAGAAGGATTAAGAAAATAAAAGTCTCTAAAAAATATATACCTAGATATTACACAATATTTTGTATTATCTCGATAATTTCCATATAATATGGAAAATTACAAAATTTCTGATTTTTTAGAAGATTTCCTAGTCGCAAAAGAGGTTGAGGAAGGTTGTTCATCATCAACAATTAAAGCGTATCGTTATGATCTTCAGAAATTCATTGAACTTGTAGGAGATCTCCATATTAATTCTCCTTTACTGCGTCAAAAAATACGTCTATTTTTAAAAAAACTAAATGAAATGAACTATACCAAAAAAGGTGTTGGGAGGAAAATTGCTTCACTTCGTTCATACTTTAAATTTCTTACATTAAATGAGTTCATTTCAAAAGATCCTATGAGTACAATTAAAACACCTAAAATTAAACTTGAAGAAAATTTACCAAAATTTTTAAGAATTTCAGATATGGAAAAAATTTTCGTGAAATTAAAAGACAGACGTTCGTTTAACTCAAGAAAAAGTGAACGATATTATTTAATCGTTCGCTTGTTGTATTCTACAATGGCAAGAGTAAGCGAACTATGTAATATAAAAATTAGAGATATTGATTTTGAAAGAGGATATATTAAACTCTGTGGAAAAGGAAACAAAGAGAGAATTGTACCTGTTGATCAAAAAACTTTGGAAATTTTTGAAGAACATCTTAAAAATCGGATCAGCTATGATTCTGAAGATTTTCTATTAGTTAATACAAGAAACAAACAATTGACACCACGAGTTATACAAACCGACATTAAAACGATTAAAGAAAAATGCGGATTTACTGAATCTAAAATAATCACTCCACATGTCTTCAGACATACTGGTGCAACACATTTAAGGCGTTCTGGCATGGATATTAGCGAATTACAAGATATTTTAGGACATTCAAGTCCAAACACAACAAGAATTTATGCGAAAAATGATATTACCAAGTTAAAAGAATCCTATTCTCAGATGCATCCTTTAAATAAAATAGATTAAATGTAAATTATAATCTTAATCCTTTAACTGATAAAATTTTTAATGATAAATCATAGTTGATAAGTATAAGAAAATTTATACTTGAATTGTTCTATTATTATTTATACTTTATAATTAATTGGATTTACTAGTATTATCATGGACGAGAATGAATTCAGAAAACAATTCATGAAGAAGTCTGTTTTTCGGCAAGCGAGTTCCCTTGATTTAAGTTATGTACCAGAACAATTATATTGTCGAGACGAAGCTCTAAAAACGTTAATATTTAATTATAGAAGAATCTTAGAAGAAAAAGATCAACCTTCAATTAATTGTTTAATTTTGGGAAGAGGGGGAGTAGGGAAAACGTGTACTGCACGGTTCTTCGGAAAACAATTTAGAACAATAGCAATTGAAAATGATATAAAACTCTTTCTTGAATACTTTAATTGTATCAATTTCCGTTCTAAAAGTAAGATTATCAGAGAACTCCTTGCCAAATACCAGCATGGCAGTGGACGTGGATTCAGCGATGATGAAGCCTTAAAGCTAATTATTTCTCAACTGCTTCGGGAAAAAGGCTATATGCTATTAATCATTGATGAGATTCATCTTTTGAAGCCCGATGAAGTACTTGCCTTTCTTGATATTGCTGAAACATTTGGGCATCAGAACGCTAAATTATCACTACTTTTAGTTTCTAGGAGTAAAGATTGGATGAAAATCGAGAATGAAAGAATCTTAAGTAGATTAAATGAAAAAATTCAACTGAAACCTTATAACTTTGACGAATCATTGCAAATCTTAAATTACCGGAGTGAACTTGCTTTTAAAGAAAATGTTGTAAATGAAGATCTACTAACAATGATCTCTCAGATCGTAACTGATCATAAAAATATGAGACATGGTATTGAAATTCTAAGAAAAAGTGGGGCATACTGCGATAAAGAAGGTATTGATCGAATCACGGCTGATATTATTAGAGAGGCATCTAATGATGTGTATCCTACTTTTAGAAACGATATCATAGATCAATTGAAAGAACAGGAATTATTAGCACTCTATGGAATTGTGCGATCATTACTTGATAAAGGTGAACCATTTACATTAGTGGATGATGCTTTTGACGAATATACAGCAGTTTGTGAGAACTATTCAATAGAACCTCATGTTAAAATGAGTTTTAGAAAGTATATACGTCAATTGACACAATTAAAGATTGTAGCATCCAAAACAGTAAGAATTGAAGATGCAACTCGGGGAAGACATTTAGAAATAACTCTGTTAGATATACCTACAGGCAAACTTTTAGAATTATTGGAAGATATTTTTGCTAAAGCATTCAGTAGTTAGTCAAAAATTCCTTAAATGTAAAATATATGACTCTTCTTTATTTTAACTCTAAATAAAATTTACTTATTCAGCAAAATTTCGTTAATATTTTATACTTTAATAATTTTCTTTATCAGATTTAGAGGAAGAATACCATTCAAGCCACTCTTTTCGACGATTTTTCTTTTGTTGT
>JBHLLJ010000087.1:0-14291 GCA_048885705.1 Candidatus Hermodarchaeota archaeon
TGTATTACTTTCTAAGTCAGTTATTGCGAAATTTACTCCATGACCTTGTTCGATAACATGGTTTTTAATTTTTTTTTCTGGGTTCTCCTGCATTTCTTCATATTCCGCAATAACTTTTCCTTCTTTAGATACTCTAATTACTTATTTCGCACCATCATCGACTAGATTGCTTTTTTAAAGAAAACTGAATTTGGCTCAGAAGGTTCTTCTTCTTTTCTATTTTGTTTTTTCTTTTCTTCTTTTTTCTTAATTAACCTATAAGGCATTTTATTAATTAGCTTAATGGAATACAATATTAATTAAGACTGATTATGATTTGTAAAAATATAATTTCAGCTTTAAATATCTATCTCACTCACTTAGACAGTAAATAAATAGGAATATATACAATAAAAAATAAAGAAAATAATAAAAAATTATATTAATTTTTCGTATTCTTTTGCCTTATTTGATAATCTTTTAACTTCTTTTGTTAAATCTTCTCCTAATTTAAAGATTTCCGAAGCAATTTTCGAAGACATTCTATATTTTTGAGTGGCTTCATTATATTTCTTTTCTTTTGCTGCTAATCTTGCTTCTTTTTCAAGAGTTTTCATTTTTGTCTTAAGGTCTTCTATTTTAGTTAAACGCATAAAATCATCGAATTCTTGAGATTCTTTTACTAGTTCCCAACTTGATGCTATTTTTAAGGCATTCTGAAAGATTTTAATAGACTTATCGTAATCTTTTTCTTTTCTTGCTGCCAATCCATTCTTTTTCAAATTTTTAATTTCTTTCTTAGCTCCTTTTACTGTATTAATTACAGCAGCTCCAATCTTTGCCTCAATCGGTGCTGAAACTATTTCCTGTTGTTCAGATAAACTGGCAAAATATGCTTCTCTTTCAGCAGGTCCCATTTGAGCAAGATCGTTGATTAATTTTTGTTTTTCTTCAGATGACAAACGGACTAATTGTGAAACTTTCTGATTAATTAAGTTCAATTCTTGTTGAGAAATTGGCTTAGCTTCAATTGTGGATATCTCAATCGGCATTAGTATTTTCCTATCTCTCAATTCCTTGATCCCCATAAAAATCTCAGCTGTATCTTTCCTACTCTTTTCGGTGGCTTCTTTTAATAAAGTTGCAATAAAGAAGAAATTTCTTTCTGAGTCTTTCATTAAATTTTTAGCAATTTTTAACACTTCTCGTGATTGAGGTTTCTTTAATGCTTTAGCTGGAGAAAATTCATATGTTATCTCATGAGGTAATATTATTGAAGTACTTAATATCTCATCTACAATAGTTCCGGATTCTCTAAATATATTTAACTGACCTCTCCAATTTGGAAGTTCAATACCATAAGATTTTTCAAAATTATGAATGAATTCCATCAAATTTCTACGCAAAATTAATGAAGCCTTTTTTCCTAATACTAAAGCCACTCTTATATATTCTCCATCTGATAGAAGTAACATTTTGTCTCCATATGATATTTCATTTAATTCTTCTTGGCTTACTAAATCTTTACCGAAACTGCTAATGGCTGAAATAAAACCTGAAATTAATTCCGGGTCAATTTGCTCTGATCCATATGACTTAAAATAGATACAAGTCCCTGTTCCTTTATAGAGTACTAGAATATGTTCCAAGTTAATCGCATCATCGAAAATAGTTTTTACTTCAGTAAGAATACGAGACTTTTCGCGTTTCTTAGGTACTACAACACCTTTATATACACCAACAGAACTTGCTACTGCAGCCGCAGCAACTCCAATAATAATAAGATATGGTAGCAAATCTTCAAACGTTAAACCAGTATTAACAGCATGGACTACAATATCATAGATTCCTTTAGTATCTCCTATATGATAGTATGAGCTTTCAACTTCTATTATTAATGATATATTTGTAATGGTATTACTGGTTAAAATTTCAAACGCAACTTCACCAGTACTATTAGTAGGAGTCCATAAAGTTGATGTACCTGGATTTCCAGAAAAATAGGGGGTAATTCTAACGTTTGTCCCATCTATTGGTAACCAATCAGATCCATTATAATATTCTGCCTTTATTATTATGTTAATTGAGTCTCCAGCGGTAATATCGGTTGGTTTATCTACTACTGAAATATTAATTAGATATCTAGCTCTTAATGTTAAATTGAACATAACTGTGGATTTCTCAAAATTAGTCTTAAATATACTTATAGTTATTGCATAGGTACCAACACTAGGAAGATTAGTAGTATCAATAGTACCTTGGTATGAGATTACACTAAAACCTAAAGATTCCCCAAGAAATCCTTGATTCAGAGGATTTCCAATTTCTATATATTCAACTGAGTAAGAATTTGCTGCTCCTGTAACTAAAGCATCACCATTGTCGAAGTCTGTAATATTAAATTCCACAAGAAGATCTCTTCCTTCGAAGCATGTATAATTAGATCCGATACCTATAAGCGTTCCTTCTCCTCCAGGATCAGATATAGATATTATATTTGTATCTGTAAGATTCCCTCGTAAATAGAAATCTATAAATGCTATACTTGTATTGTAATTTGGCTCAAAGGTTATATTAATCATTAATCGAATATAACCTGAATTCAAATCTGAGACAGTAATATTTAAAGTATAATAACCGTCACTACCTCCTGGATACAACCATATTGGTCTAGGGAGTACAGTCTGATTATCTATTACTGTAACATTACTGACAGGAAGACCGGGAATTCCCTGATTATTATCAGTATCGTTGAAGAAAATGGAAATTGTTTGGTTTAGGCCGTCTTTCTTTAGAATTGGAGTATCAAAACCAATAATTTGTATCTCAGTTTGAGATAGTATTACTGTGAGATAAATTGTAATATATTGAGTTTCTTTCCCTAATTTAGTAATATTGAAAATACATTCATAAGCTGTAATTGATGCTTGAACATTACTTGTATCTAATTGAATTGAATAATTACCCCCTCCAACCTCACTAAGTATTGGAATTCCAAAGCTTGGATCCAATTGTACGGTCTCTTGATCTGCTAATGTTATTGGTGAACCTAATACATCTGAATAATTAAATACATATTGTATAGATGTACCTCTGATAACATCACCAAAATCTTTACTATTTAATGGAGATATAGTAGTATTTAATCTTAAATGAAATGAAAAGACTGTTGATGCATTATGATAATACGTATCATAAGCTTCTATTTCAATATAATTCCATCCAAAACTATAATCATTAGTATTTATCTCGATATTATAATATCCATTTCCTTCATCAACCCATCCTAAGATTGTTGTGTTTACATCAATTTGTTGATCAGCAATACCCTGATCTCCTGAATTCAAACCAGTATCATTATAAAAAACAGTGATATTAAATATATAGTCTGGAAATAGATCTTGTCCACTGAGAGGAGATTCCAATTTTAAGTCTGTTACTCCCATGATAGTAATATCTTTTTCTAAAAATCCACCAGCTGTATCATTATGCCACCAAACTTGAACTTTAAATACTCCATATTCTATAACATCATCCGATATCGTCCAAGTTCCTAAAGAAAGTTCTGAACCGGGAGTTATTGAACTATCAATGTAAGTATGGTTTAAATAATAATCAGGAGCAGGACTATAAACACTTAAATTTATTGTACCATCAGAAATAACCTCTGAAAAATTTGCTATAAAATTAATATTATCTGTAAAATCCATGACCGATAAGTCTACAGCACTTACAAAAGTATGAATAGTGTCAATCAAATTTTTGGATTGAGCTGTAATATACCAGTTTGTTCCATTACCAGCATTTAAAATTTGCAGATTTCTATAGCTATTACCTACGATTCCTGGATTAATATCAGAAGTTTTATCGATAACGCCATTAAAAGCAGTATAATTTTCCCATGTAACAGGAATTGTGAAATTAATCTCGAAATTATTAAATCTAACATCGAAATTATCTATTACACCAAGAGTACAGTTCCAATCAAGTGATTGACCACTTCCAAGAATGTTATAATGAGAGTTTGCTATTAGATCGGTTTTAGTATAATTAATTTGGACCTGAGAAACAGTACAAGTAACATCCCACCAATCAGCAGAAATTAGATATTCTAATGACCCAGAAGTAGAACTATTGACCCAAGATGATTCCCAATAACCTTGTTCCCATGTAATATCATTAACCGTAGAAGCATTTACCTTTAGATTAACTTGTGAAGGTTTAGGAGTGTTGTTTAGTGGAATTAAGTGAAGTTTAAAGGAAGGCTCAATATTTTGTTCATGATTCCAATTTAATCCATCAAATCTCCAGACTAATGAATCTCCATCCCCTACTTCCCCTTCATAATGAAAACGAACATCGGTAGTGGTTGGAAAACTATTTTGTCTTAAGTAAATAAAAAATGTATTGTCATATGTACTAGAAACAGTTAATTGTTTATTTAGATTGGTAAAATTGAACCATACCGTATTCGAGGCATTAGGTATAATAAAACTATTATTTATGGCACTTATCAAATTTAGTGGTTTTGGCCTATTTTCGCCTGAATCATATTCAGAACTCCATAATTGAACCATGATATCACCATCAACATTATCACCTGCATCTAACTCTGAAAAGCACAGTGAAAAATTATCTAGTATTCCATTACCAGGAACTCTAAAAGATAAAGCATAATCCTCGAATCGCAAAGTTTGTGTGCTAGTTGTTCCTTCTTCAACTATTATTGATTTATTAGGGGCAGAAATACCATTGATTTCAAATCTAGTATAACTTGAATTAAAGCTAGTATCCGTTGGACAAGGTAATGTGAACTTATTATTATTAGAATCCGAAGTATTCAATAATGTATTAAAAGAATTGTTTAAATATGATTGATGTAAAGTTACATTTATATCCTTTCCAGTGCTGCTATAGCTTGATGAATAATCAGCAGTTTTAAGATCATTATGAAATTTATCCTCATTTTTATTAATTTCTTCATCTGTGGATAAGAAATTTGAAGTAAAATTTAATAGAGAAACATTGAAGGCTGTTGAAAAAGTCCCTATTATCAAGAAAAGGATGCCAAATGCTTGTAGTCTTTTTTTTGTTGTAGAATTAGACATAGAAATCAAATAATAACTTTTGTTTTAAATATATATTTGAAACTGTTAATATTAATTATAGGGTTGTATAATCAACCTTTTATATTTTTTTTTTACAAATTTAAACTAAATAATTAAGAAATCAATAAAAATCTCTTAATATATATTTATTCGAAAACTTAGAATTTATCTTACAATATAACACAAATTATTTCAAAATAGTTCTATACAGATTAATAAAAAAATTTGCTCAAGTGAAGAAAACTTTCTATTTATTATGAAGAATTATTCTTGCGTCAACACAAATCAATCCTTTTTCATAAATAAATACTGGATTTAAGTCCATTTCTTTGATTTCTTCATATTTAACAACAAGATCAGAAATTTTTAACAATGTTTCAACAATTGCACTAATATCTGCTTTAGGCTTTCCACGGTATCCATCTAATATTGGGAATCCTTTAATTTCATGAATCATCTCTTTTGCATCATATTCTGTGATTGGAGCAATTCGAAAACTAACATCCTCTAGAAGTTCAACTAAGATACCTCCTATTCCAAACATTAATGCAGGACCAAATTGGGGGTCTGTAGTCATACCAATAATAAGTTCTGTAATGGGTTCATCCGCCATTTTTTGTACAGAAATCTTTTTTTCTTTCTGTGACGGAATTTCCATTAGTTTATCGAATGCTTTCTCTAAATCATCTTTTGATTTTAAATTTAACTTCACTGCTCCAGTATCAGATTTATGAACAATATCTTCTGCTATAAGCTTCAAAACTACGGGATAACCAATATCTTCAGCAGCAGAAATTGTTTCTTCTTTAGAAGTAGTTAAATTTTGAGCTGGAACAGGGATTCCAATTTCTCTAAGAAGCTCCTTAGATTCAAATTCAGTTAAAACCATTTGATTTGTATTAATCTTATTTTTTAAAATTTCAGTTATGTCCATTATAATTGTCCAGTTTTAGGATATTGAACTATTCATTTCTAATTATTAAATTAAATTATAAAAAAAATATAAAATTAATTAAACAGAATTAATAATTAAAAAAAGCATAAAATAAAATAATAATAGAATTGAAATAAATGAGTTTTAAGATTTCCTTAAAATTCTCATTCCTCTCTTCTTACGAATTCTCCATTTCCTAATCTCATCAACAACTGAGACACTAAAAGCACCGATGAAAAGAGTAATCCAGTAATACGGGTGCCAAATGGGTATAACATGAAAAGCTATTCCCATTGGTGTAAAGAGTATAAGGAATTGTAACCCTAAAGAAAGTCCAGTTGCCCAGAATAAATGCTTATTTGGAAATAGGTAAAATGGTTTTATGTTGGATGTGCAGGTGTAAACAAACATTAATTCACAAATGACTAGATTTGTAAATAATATCGTTTGTGCTAACGCAACCGCATACTCTTGTGCAGTGTATGTTATTCCAAATATAGTTGCTCCACTTACAAGTCCAGGATCAACTCCCGTTGTACTCCAAATAGGAATTAATACGCTCCATAGTAGTACATAAAGAGTTATGTCTGTTATCGAAGTATAAACTCCAAGAAGTAAAACTGGACCTTTAATCTCAGGTAATAAAGTAAATCCCTCTCTAGGTTTTTCTTTCATTACATCTGGATCGGTAGGTGTTAAACCAAGTACCATTGCGGGAATTCCATCAGTAGCTATATTGAGCCATAAAATCTGGATTGGAGCAACAGGAATCGCTAAAAATGTAAATGTTGTAAGTGGTATTTTCATTAAAATATACGCTATAAGAATTAGAAATATCTCATCAAAATTCGTACTTAACATGTATCGAAAAAATCCTTTAGTTGTTTCGAAAATTCCACGCCCTTCTTCGATAGCATTTACAATTGTCGCATAATTATCATCTATTAGTATCATTTCTGAAGCTTCTTGAGTCACCTCAGTTCCTTTTAAACCCATTGCTACACCTACATGTGCCCCCTTCACAGCTGGAGCATCATTTACTCCATCTCCAGTCATTGAAACAACTAAATCTAATTCTTTTAACCTTCTTAGAATCCTCAATTTATGTGCTGAAGTAACTCTGGCAAAAATATCTACTGTTTTAACTTTTTCCCGAAGATCATCATCACTCATTTCCTCTAATTCTGCCCCTGTAATTGCTTCATTTGATTCTGTTAATCCTATTTCATGCGCAATGGCGATAGCGGTGATAGCATGATCACCTGTTATCATAATAGTTCTAATTCCCGCCATCCTAGCTTCTTCGATTGCATCTTTTACTTCATCTCTCGCTGGATCAATAATTCCGGCTAATCCTAGATATACATAGTCCATTTCGATTTCTTCTTCTGTAAAGCTCTCATTTAAAGGTTTATAAGCAATACCAAGAACTCTTAAGGCATTTCTAGCATATTCCTCATTCTTATTTAGTATAATCTCTTTCACTTCATTAATTGGTTTCTCTTGCCCTTCAAAAAGGACCCTACTAGCATTATTCAATAAAATATCAGGAGCACCTTTAATAAAAGCATAATTTCGGTCATCTATTTTTGATACTACAGACATCATTTTTCGATCAGAACTAAAAGGAATCTCATAAATTTTTTCTGACTTAGTATCTAATTCCATTTTCATTGCTAAAACTTTTAATGAGATCTCAGTCGGATCGCCAACTACATCAGTATCACTAGTACCATCATTTTTAGGAGAAACATTGGAATTATTACAATACATACATACTTCAAGAAATCTTTTTAAGCCGTTTTCATATGTTAAAGCAACTTGTTTTCCTTTATCATCTATAATTTTTCCTTCAAGAGCATAACCAACTCCTTCCACATTATATTCATTTCCTCCAAGAAATACTTTTACAACTGTCATTTCATTTTTTGTCAATGTACCTGTCTTATCAGAGCATATTACATTCACTCTACCTAAAGTTTCAACTGCAGTGAGTTTACGAACTAAGGCATTACGATCAGCCATTTTTCGCATTCCTAAAGACATGACAACAGTAATAACGACGATTAAACCTTCGGGAACTGCTGAAACTGCTAAACTTATTGATATTTCAAAAGCTTCAATAAGTTCATCGAGGTTAAAGGTGGTAATTAATAAAATTATCAGTTCTATTAGAAAAACTGCGGCACAAATTATTATAATTACTAATCCTAAAAGTTTTCCAAATCGATTTACCTCTTTTTGAAATGGACTAAGTTCAACCTCTTCTTCTTGTAAGCTTTCTGCTATTTTACCTATTTCAGTTTGCATTCCTGTCCCAATAGCGATTCCTTCTCCATTCCCTCTTGTGATAATAGTATTCATATAGCCTAGATTTGTTCGATCTGCTAAAATCATTTTTTTATCGACAGTCTTTAATTGTTTTTTAACTGGTTTTGATTCCCCAGTTAAAATTGCTTCATCCACATACAATGAGAATTCTTTATTTAGTCTTATATCAGCAGGGAATTTATCTCCCTCTTCAAAAAGTACAACATCTCCCGGAACTACTTCTTCTACTTGAATTTCAATAACTTTTCCTTCCCTTCGAACTTTGGCAAAATGTGGTGCTAGTTTCTTAAGACTTTCAAGTGACTTTTCTGCTTGGTACTCTTGATAAAAACCTAAGATTGCATTTACTATTAAAATTGCTGCTATTACTATTGCATCTGTATATTCTGTAGACCAAGGTTCTCCAGAAGTAACTGCTTCATATATCCCAATTACTATTGATATAAAAATAGCGAATAATAGTAGGTAAATAAGGAAATCTTTGAATTGACTTATGAAAATTTGCCAGGCTGTTTTGCCCTTTTCTTTAACCAATTCATTTCTACCATATTTCTCAAGTCTATTTTGAGCTTCATTTTCAGTTAATCCTATTTCTATTGATGTATTCAGCTTTTTAGCTACTTCTTCATGACTAATAGAATGTGCTTGAATGTTTTCTAAATCCATCATAATTAAATCAATTTTTTTTAAGATATATTTTTGAAAAATAAAAATTATTTTTCTTATATTCTAATTATTTAATTAATAAATTTAAATTAAATTATACTGATTCATAAAGAAATCGTTTTTCAAAAAGCCGAAAGTTATCTAAAGCTAGAAGAAAAGATTTCTGGAAAGGATTTGAATTTTATTATTTTGTCAAAATATCCGAATACAGATTGAGTTATACGATTTAAAAGAGTTTGAATAACTAAATAAATATAAATACAAAATTTATATGTATAATAAATCTAATTAAAGTTAAATTAAGTGTTCAAATTTTCAAAAAAAATGTTAACTCTCGATAATAATGAGACCATCAAGAGTTTTTAGGTTATTAGTACGAATTTTTATATCATTGTTAACTTTATCAGTAACCATTGTTGGTATGCTTGGTGGAATGTCTGCTTTTATGATTCTATTAAACCCAGAGAATATAGGAATAGATCCAAGTGAGATAGATATAAACTTTAATCCGTCTCCATTAAATGTTAATTTTACATTGCCTTTTAATCTAACAAATGCAGGATATTTTGACCTAGAACATCTTGAATTGAAAATTGATCTTGGTATGAATTATAGTCATGTAAATTATACCGGTTCAGGAGTGAATGTATCAAGGGTAATTAAAGTCTTCAATAAATCAGAAAATTTTGGAACAATACTTAAAGGTACAACTGGGAACTTTAATTATACGGGATTATTTAGTGACTTCAATTTCCCACCTTCACTTAATATGACTACGGATGTAGATTGGACGGTAGGGCCTCCAGCTATATTATTTATTGCTAATTTTACCATTAGTTTGGATTATTCAATAGGATTACAATCTCTGACAATAAGTTTTACTAATATTCCAGTCGGAGGATTTCCATAAGAGGTGTAATAAATGGGTTCTGTCAAAAATATGTTAAGAGGTTCTATTTACACTGCTATATATGCTGTTACAACAATTGTGATTCCATTAATTACATTCTCTTGGCTTTTTCAGTTAACAGTTCAAGGATTTCCATTTGATTTTGAGCAACAGGAATATGAAAACATTTTATTCTGGGTAACTGCTTTTGGTTTGATAATTTGTGGATGTGCTTTCTTCTCACACTCTTCTCCAAAGCAATCAATTCGAAAAGCTGTATTTGCTCTAATTCAGGTTATTGTTAATTGCCTATATATCTGGAGTTATAGGTTTTCTGGAGCCACTGACATTCAATTTACAATAGTAGGTTATGGATTTTTCTCTTTGGATGTCCAACAAATGGTTCTATTATATATGGGTATTTATTTTCTCACAATTGTTATAAAAGTATATGATATTATAGATTTTGCTGTTAATCGAGAGAAAATTCGAGAAAATCGCATGAAAGCATAAAAGAGGTGAAAAAATGATTTTACAAGCTACTGATTTTTTTCAAGTTATAGCTGATATTATTGGAGCTATATTAACCTTCTTAATACCGATTGTTGCACCAATTGGAGCATGGATGACCGATTGGATCACAGTTGTTATTGGTTTTTTACAACAAAATTTAAGTGGGGATTTGACCTTATTTATTGTTATATGTGTTGTTCTAATTGTAATGGGTATGATTATAAATATTATTTGGCCAGGTGATCGTCCAGGTAATATCTTCTCAAAAGAAAAAATGGTGGATTTAGAGGATAAAATTGCTTTAGATGAAGGTAAAGATATAGTTGATCAGATTAGGCGATGTAAAGATTGTGGTAACCCTATTGGTGACGCTGATACTTGTTCTTTATGTGGCGCCCGTAATTAATAATTATTAATTTCTTATTTCCTTACTTCATTAGTTCTATTTGATTTTAAGCAAAAATTCAACTACTCTTCTCCCCAAGTTATTAGCTAAAATTCCTCCTAATTCATCTACTTCATCTTTTCCTAAAAATTCTTTTAATTTATATTTTTGTAAACTAGTAATTGGGATATTTTCTTCAATCACCGGATTTCCTAAAGCATTACCAATCACAACCATTCCCTGAATGAGAGCAAAATTAATTAAATCTGAAATCACACCTTCTCCCCCATTTCTTAAACCAGTAGATGCCATTGGAGCAAAAATTACATCCTTTAGCAAATAATTCTTCATTTTCCATGGTCTGGAACGATCTATAAGGACTTTAATCTGAGAGCTTACCGAGCCAAAATAATTTGGTGCAGCTATTATTAATGCATTAGATCCTAGGATAATATCTTCCAATTTTTTTGTATCATCTTCTTTAGCTAATGGGCAGTCATTTGGTGGTCGTAAGCATTGATCACATCCATTGCATGGAGTTAATTTATAATCTGAGATATAAATTTTCTTCACTTCAAATTCTGCGTTTACTGATCTAATTCCTTCGATTGCTTTATCAATTAAAAAATCGCAACTTTTATTTTTTCTAGGAGAACCAACAATTAGAGTTATTTTTGTCATTTTCTCAAAATTTTCTTAATATGATATTAAATGTTTTATTTAATGAATAATATTAAATTTAAATTTTGTATCTAATCTAATTAGGTATAATAATAAGAATATAGCTCATTAATATATTATAAGAGGGTTTATGGGGACTAATAACAATCTTGAAAGTTTTAAAAACAGAAAGGATTTCGTTGAAGAATTAAAGTATTATAAATCTCTTATTATAGAGAAGATTAACAAAGGAGAGTATAATTCAGCTTTAGAAAAAGTAAGATCAGCATTAGTTTTACTTGAAGAACATAGAGAATCTTTTAATATTAAAAAAGAACTTTTAGAATTTAATGAATTGACAAATCGAGTAAGAACTCAATTAATGGATCAAAGATTAATCTATGAGCGCCGTTTCAACAACCTATTAAAAGAAAAACTTAATGAATCTAATCTTGAAAATTTCTCAAAATTACTTGTTATGTTAAAAAACGATGTGGACCAAAATCTTGATAAGTATAATTTAGGAGACATTAGGGCCAATATTAATAAATATTTCCAATTTATTAAGAGAATGTATGAAATTTTGAGCTGTTATAAAGTTTTAAATTATCATGATGCTTCCGACAAAATTCTTGAATTTGTAAAAGCAATTAAAACTGAAAATTTTCTAAACTTGAAGATGCTAATCGTATTAACTTATCAAAATTTAATTAAAAAAAGATTATTTGAATTTTCAAAGGAATTTGATAAACTCCCAATTTCCACGCTTTCTCAAAAAATGGCTATAAACCAAAACCAGTTAATTGATTTCATCAATCTTATAAGAGAGCAACCCAAAAACCCCATACAAGATTATGAATCTACGACGCAGGAAATTATATTCAAAAAATCGAGATTGTAAACAAAAAGAGATTATAAACCCCTATAAAACTCTGGTCTTAGAATATCCTTATGTGTTATTCCATAATTTAGAGTACTTAAGATACTTTCTTTTTCTCGGTCTAAAATTCCTTTTATGGGTAAATAATTTGAAGCATGATTGCTGCGGAAAATGCAATTTGCATTTTTATTGTTAAAGTTGATGTGACTCATAAAAGTTTTTAATTCTTTGAGGATTTCTATTGAACTCATTTCTACAAATTCTCCTTTTAATTTTTTTTTAAATACTTCGGTCCCTGAAGGAATCATAAGGGTGAGGAACGCAATATACCAAATCCTATCATCTTCAGGACAAATTTTATTAACTAAATCAGCTGATTCTACAGCATGTTCTTTTGAAATCGCAGGACTATTTCCACCACCAAGACCATTAATTAGCGTTGCTGATAACGTTATACCTGCCTTCATTAACTTTTTAGAAGCTCTAATATGATCTAATTTACTCGCTTGTTTATGTACCATATTAAGCAAATGATCAGAACCAGATTCAAAACCAACATAGGCAATTTTAAGACCCGCATCAAACAACATTTTTAATTGCTCGTCTGATTTTTTAAGTATGTCTTTGGAGTGAGCATAAACACCGACCCTTTCTAAATTTGGAAAAAGAGTAAAAGCATATCTCGTTATTTCTACTAACTTATCAGTAGGAGTGACCATTGCATTTCCATCTAAAAAAAAAATTTTTCTTACTCTTGGGCCATATTGTTTTCTAGCTACATCTAAATCCTTTTTTACTAATTTTATATCTCTAACCAGAAATTCCTTACGAAGATTTGACATACAAAAGTCGCATTTAAATGAGCAACCTTCTGTTAATTGAATTAGCAGGGAATAGGCTTCACTGGGGGGCCTGAATACAGGTTGACAGTAATATATTTCTTCCTTGCTATGCATTTTTTATTAAAAAACTAGAATATTTCGATAGTGATCATTCCTCATCATCTTCAACATCTTCAGCATCAGCAGGTTTTTTCGGACAAGAGGATATGTGACGTCCTAACCGAACAAATTCTTTCCCACAGTAAGGACAAACTTTTTTATCATCTGATGCAGTAGACTTTCCCTCTGAGCTAGGTTTGCTCCCTTTTCTTTTTTTCTTTCCTTTGGAAGGTAAAATGTCATCTAAGCTTGCATCATCAGGCGCAAATTCACAATCTTGAATGTGTGATGCTAAATCTACAAAGAAATCACCACAGAATGGACATTCCGTAGATCCTTCAAGATCTTCTGAATCTTCTAAGTCAACCTTCCCAGCTTTTCGTTTTTCAAATTTTAATGGAATTTCTTCATCCTCTTCCTCAAATTCATCGAGCGATAAGTCAATTTCATCATCAGATGCCATTTCTGCGATTTCAAATTCTTCCAGTCTAATTTGTTTTTCTTTAATTTTTTTTTCTGCTATCTTTTTACTCTCTTCATAAACTTCTGAAAAACGTCTACTATTTTTACCGGGGTCGTATAAAGCACATACTTGGCAGACATATGCTCGAGAACCTAAAGTCAGATCCCGAACAGCACAATAACATAAAGATTGAAGACTATTACTAATATTCCCTTTTGGTTCAAGGTTCTTACAGACAATTTTTCTTGAATATTTAATTTTCTGTTTACGTCTTGGCATAATGTAAATCACTAAAAGAAGTATATAAAATAATGAATCCTAAAATTTAATTTTTTTGGAATAAAATTTAAGAAAGTAGATTATTTTAAAAATCTAGTTTAAAAATTATAGCTAAGATTTTTGAGATCAGTGATTATTTTTTTCTTCAAATCAACATTTTCTAAATTAGGTAATAATTCTTCAACAATATCTCTTAATTCTACAATTTTTTGAATTAGTAATTCCGGTTTATTCCAAAAATCTGTTCTTAATGGATGCATTTT
>JBHLLJ010000088.1:0-14151 GCA_048885705.1 Candidatus Hermodarchaeota archaeon
TCTCTTTTTCCAATCATGACTAGAAAAATAACTGCTTTCATGTATTTCCTACCAATTAGAATGAGTGGAAGATCTTTTTTGATATTTATTATTATTCTTAGATTGCTTCCCGTAATCCTTTTTGCGTGGTATGACCCCGTAGTTATTGTTTTTTATTTACCAGAATTAGGGGGAGTATTAGGAGCTTATATCTTATATAAGTATCAATTCAACTTGAGATAAATTCCTCCAAAAATATACTAACCGAATTCATAATATTAAAAGAGTAATTAAAATGTCTGGAAAAAAAGTATCTAGAATTGTAGAATTAAATGAAGATTTAATTGAAAACAATGATAGGTTAGCTGAAGAAAATAAGCAAATATTTGAAGAGAAAAATATAAGGGCTTATGATTTTGTTGGAGCAATAGGGGCAGGTAAAACTGCTATTATTGAAAATATTGTTAAAAGAATTTCTCAAGATTATAAACTTCTTGTTATCAATGGAGATGTAGCAACCAGAATAGATGCTGATAGAATTGAAAAATATGGTGTAAAAACCATTCAGATTAACACTGGTCGCGAGTGTGCATTAAATTCATATCACATTTCCCAGGTTTTAAAAAATTATAATCTAAATCAAATCGACGTAGTATTTATTGAAAATGTAGGGAACCTAATTTGTCCATCTGATTTCATTTTAGGTGTTGAAAAACGGGTTGTAATAGTATCAATAACAGAAGGGCCATGGGTAATTCGTAAACATCCAATGTTATTTAAATTTTCTGACATCGCAGTTATAAATAAGATTGATTTGAAAGATGTTATGGATGTAGATGTTGATGAAATGATAAAAGACGCCAAAGCAATTAATCCAAGTCTTAAGATTTTTGTTACAAGTGCTACAACTGGAGAAAATATCTCCAAACTTATAAATTATATTCTAAATTAGTTAAAATAAGAATAAAAGTAAAAGAGTATAATATTATTAATAACTATAAATTCTGATTAATGATGTCAATAAGGCAGTATAATACAGAATTGGGTACTTTAATTGATAAAATAGTCAAGGTATACCTTGATAAAGATAAATTTTTTGTAGGACAATTAAAGGGAATCTCAGAAGATTCAAATTTGATCCTTATTAACGCCAAAAATGAAAAAAACAAATTGTTTCCAAAGTTATTTATAAGAAATCGTTTTTATAATTTTTTAAGTCTCGAAGAAGAACCATTCCCTATGCAAGCTTTAGCCGATAGAATAGCAACTATATTTTCAAAAGGTCATGTAGATTATATTGAAGACCAAAATATAATCTCAATATTAAGTGGGAAAATTATCGTTGATGAAAACGGAGTACGAGGAGAAGGTCCTTCAGCAGATAGGGTTAGAAAAATTTATGATCAATTTAAAATGGATTTGGAAACAGATTAATTTTTTTTTATTTTAAAATTTTTTATTATTTTTAATCTGTAAACAAATTCAATAAATTTTTTAATTCTAATTCGATAATAATGTTTTTCATAACAGCTCTCCCTAAAGGTGATACTCTTATTATTCCTAACTCATCGAATTTTCTGATATAATCATTTTCAATCAAAAAATGAATATCTGTGTCCCATATTTCATTAAACATATCTTTTAGATCTTCAATTTTTATATTCTCATCAACTTCTTTGCTTAATGCAATTATTAAGGCTAGTGTACCATACTGAGATGGAGTAATATTATCATCTTTACCCTCAGAGGTTAGAATGTAAAACTTTTGTTCAAAGAATTTTGTTGTAATAAGTTCGAAGCCTACATTTCTTAAATTCATATAAACTTCACTCATAATTTCTTCAAAATTGAACTCCTTACTTAAGTTTTTAAGATCTTCTTCTCTGATAATTTTCTGAGGGTTTGTTAAAATGAGTTTTGTAATATTTTTTACAATTTGATTAAATTCATTAATATTAGTTGTTAAGGCAATCAACTCTCTTTAATAGTAATTATATTTAAATTTTTAATTGTTCTCTTTAATTCTAAGTTAGATAGAATAAAAACTAAATTAAATTTCGATAATTTATCATCCATTTCGAATATAGGTAAAATTTTTCTTATCGTTCTATAAATAGAACCTGCTTTATTATATTGATTTATGATTGACGTATTTGAAAAAACTATATTTTTGGTATTAGTATGGAGCTCAATCGAAAGATAAAATACAATAATGAAAAATATTTTTTCTGGAGTTGTTAATTCCTCAAATTTAAGTTGCTCCTTATCGTTTCTTAGAAAGGATAAATTACATAAAAATTTTTTTTGATCCTCGCCTAATATAATTCTAATTTGTGAAACTATATTAATTGTTCTTAGAAATTTATTCAATATTAATTCGATATTAGAGAGAGAATTCTCTAATACTGTAAATTGTTCGAAGCATTCCGAAATTTCTTTTTCATTATTATTAATTGTAAATTTTTTCTCATTATTTGTTATTTTTTCATAAAATTTAGTTAATTTTACAATAATTGGGGTAAGATCATAAAGATTTGAGGAATTAGAATGATTATTTGGGAGTACAATCTTGTTTATTTCAGAATTAGTTTTTTCAATATCCTTTTTAATTTCTTCTGAAGATCTTAAAGAACTCACCTCAATTAAACCCATATCCTCAGTTTTTATAGTTATATCATCTTTAATGTTATTTTTAAGTTCAGATTGTAATTCTTTTATTCTTTTCTTATCAGTATTAATTATTTGTAAAAGCGTTTGATAATCATTTTCAAGTATTTCAAAGAGAGGGGTTATTTCTTCTAGTTTTGATTGCGATTGACTTTTCTTCAACTTGATATCATTAATCTCAAATTGAATTTCTTTTGCTTTTTTTTGGAATGCTCGTATTTTTTCAGCATTTGATAAATCACCAGTGGAATCGATGAGTGTAAAATTTATATCATTGGTTGAATCTTTTTCATCTCCGGTCATCTCTCTTGTTATGCGATTAATTTGGTTAAAGCACTGTTTTTTCTGATCAGTTAATTTCTGGATATTTGAATTATATTCATCTATTGTTTTTTTAATTTGATTCATCTGATTTTTCCGTGGAAAAAAATCTTCTTCAAAGAGTTTTAATTTTTTCAAGTTTTTGTTTAGTGATTCATTTAATTTATTCAATAAGTCCTTACTGGCGTTTAATTCACTTGACTTTTTATATTGAATTGATAATTCGAGTTCTCTCAAAAGAATTTCTTTTTGTTTTAGGAGATTATTAAATTGAAGAATAAGAAATAATTCCTTAATAATCTCATTATATTGAGAAGCTATGTCTATATTGTTTTTTATAGTTTTACGATATTTATGCAATAAAGATAATAACTCATTGCTTTTTATTAAATCTTGAAATTTTTGATTTTTTTCTTGTATAAGTTTAATATATTTTTCTATGGGAATATTATTTAAATCTTGACAAAGATCAAGAAATAAATCACTTTTGTAATTAGCTAATAAATTTTTTTTTATCTTTCCATTAATTAATGTAAATTTATCTTTAATTACAACTTCTTGTGAGCCGATGGATATCTTAAAATTATTTATTGAAATCTTTTATACCTTTTATATCTCTTAATTATTTTTAAAATGATCTTCGTAATGTTTGTATTCTTTTTCTTTTTTTTTCTTTCTTTCTCGAATTAAATCAATAGGGTCTTTATCTTCATCCTTTTGAATCATATATTTGTCTTTGAAGCTTTTATCAAATTGTGATTTAAATTTTTTAATCTTTTCAGAGACTTCATCACTAATCTTAATGGAATTATTGCTAGACGATTTTTTAGAAATAACCGTTAATTTTTCTCGGGTTTTCTTTCGTCTAAGTCTCTCAAATTCTCTATCAGAGAGCTTTAAGTAATTTTCATATGAAGTTTTTTGTTCTTCTTGTTTTTTCTTTAATTTTTCTAATTCTTCTTTCTTTTTCGCCCTTTCTATACTTGCTCTTTTTGCAATTAACTCTTTTTGAGTTAATTGGTTTTCAATAGTTTGGTAAAATTCATTAAATGTGAAAGTAGGATTCTCTTTGAAAAAGTTTTTATAATCTCTTATCAAATCAGAGTCTATATCTTCAGGAATTTTGGATAATTCGCTTTCAAGTTTTATTTGGATTAAATTTTGATAATATTTCTGGATTCTTTTTATTGATTTTAAGAAAATTGTATTATATTTTAATGAATCTAGAAGTTCTATCCAATGTTTTATTTCAATTGAAGGTATAAATGATACAGAATCGATGATTTTACTAATTTTTTTATTTTCAATCAGATCTAATCCAATTTTTTTTGTTATATCTTTATTGATATTTAATTTTTTTACATTTTCTTTAAAATCATCTTTATATTTTTTAATTAATTGGTTTTGAAAATCCAAGAATTTATTTAAGTTAGTATTTGAAAGATTATTCAACTTTTTATCTACATCTTGTAATAATTCTTTTAAACGTGTTATCTGAGAAAGTATATTTCTATCATTAAATTCATGTTCAATATTTTGAATATTCTCTGAAATCTTTAACGAATTAACATTTAATTGATTTAATTCCGTTTGTAGATCTTCAATTGGATCTGTTAATTTTTTTATCTTTTCCAGATTAAATACTTGGGTATTGTTCATAAGTTTTGATTAATAAATTTTGATATTTGTTTATATTTCGGGAGGTCCAGGGGATTTTTTTCTACTTTTCTCATAAATTGTTGTATTTAGTGGTGTCTTTTTAACGTCACTTAAAATATCTTGTCTCTCCACGTGAATAGCAGTACCTCCAACTAATTTTAAAGAATTATAAAAGAGATCATAGTTTAATAATCCTGTGTTGATTGATTTTAATAAAGCAACTCTTGTACCCCTTTCAATATCGGACCCAGAATATCCATATGACAATTCTAAAAGGCCACCTGATTTATTTTTTTTCCTAAATGATTCCCATAAAATACCATTCTCAAATTCAGAAACAGAACGTCCTAATTTAGCTTCTAATTCTTTTGAAACTAGTTGAATTTTTTCATATTCATTATTTAGATTTGAAAAAATCGAATCATCGATACCAATTTTCGCATTTTTTACTTTATTAATAAAGGACTCTATAATTTTTTTTCTTAAATGAAAGTCAGGGAAATCAAATCTGAAATGGAAGGTGAATCGACGCCATATAGCTGAATCTAACTGATGTTGATGATTTGTGGCACCAAAAATTGCAAGAGGTACCCCTTCATAATTGATCCTATCAATCACTTGAAGGAAAGATATTACAGCTCGTTTAATTTCTCCTACTTCATGAATATTAGATCTCTCAGAACCAATGGCATCAATTTCGTCAAAAAATAAAATAAAAGCATTTCTTTCTTTAGAAATTTCAGCGGCTAATTCTACAACTCCACGAATATTTTTTATAGTATCCCCTAGTAAAGGTGAAACGAGCCTATCAGACTCTACAACACATATAGGGATATCATATTTCTTCGCAAATCCTCTAGTTAAGGAAGTTTTTCCTGTACCGGGAGGTCCATAAAGAAGAACAGTCAAATTTGGGGCTAATTTTGTGCTTTTTAAGTTTTCAGCAAATTCGTTGTATTTTTTTAATGCTTTAAAAAAGTCATCTAAAACTTCTTTTTTAATTTCATTTCCTAAAATATCATCTACTGTTTCCTTAATATCTGAAGGAAAATAAATCGCTCCATATTTTCCAAGTCTTTCTTTAATCACATCATCGGAATATATTAACTTATCATCCTTCTCATTATTAGATTTAGGCATACAATTTCAACTCATTTTTCACAATTATTTTTTACTATTTTTATTTTTGTTTTCTAAACTTTCACAATACTGTGCAATTTCATTAATTAAAACTTTAAGATTATCTATTTGAGAACCAATAAAATTAAAAATTTCCTTTCTATATTGAATAGAATCTCTTATTTTCATTTTATCTAATCCCAAATAATTCGGAAAACATATTAGCTTCATTAAATATGGAAGTACTTTTTCATTTGTTTGAAGGTCTTTAAATATAGTATAAAAAATATTTTCATCAGATAATTTCCATTTTAAAATACCCATATAAATTAAAAAGGCACAATTCATTGAAATCCAATTTACTAACTCCTTCGATAAAAAACCCCGTCTTTGAGAAGCAAAAGCTAAATAATAGATTATTAGAGTTTCATTGCTAAATTGTGGATAAAATCTTATTATACCATCAGACTGCTTATTTTCCCTTAAGAAGTTATTTTCTAACAAGATATCTACAAAATCCTCTTGTGGTGCTAAAAATATCTCATCGATTATCCGTAAACCAATTCTTTCAGCAACTTTTCCTAAAGCTTCTTCTTCTGCATTTGCAATTGAGTCAATATAGGGCAAAAATACATCATTTTTCAATATCATTGGAATTTCATGATTTTCTTTTTCTGGGAATTCACCAAAATTAGGATCTAGATTATAGAGCGATGTTATGTTGTTTATTATTTGATATATCTTTGGTGATATTCCAGGAATTTCAAAAAAATCCGGATTTTCTAAATTTTCTCGGTAATATGTGTGAGGCTGTAATAGATGGCGTTGGCACTCATAGAAATCAGCGGAATGGTGTAATAAATTATTATATATAATTTTTAGGTTTGTGCCTCTTGGAAATAATCTCTCTTCAATAAACTTAATTAATTGATATAAATAGGTATTTTCTAAATTTAATTCATCAGGATTAGTGATATGCCGTAAAATGTTCAGTGCATCAATTGATTCATAAATGAAATCTACAATATAGTCTTTGATATCAATTATTGGGATTTTTTCTCGATACTTAATAATAAAATCCTTAATAATTTCATAGATATTCGATCTATACATAGCAGAAAATTCTGAAAGTGCTCTAACTTTACGAATATTCCTTTTTTCTTCCTCTTGACGTATTTTGTCTAAAATTTCTGTATCCAATAATAAATCTGCATCTAAATCAAGGATTATTCTTCTCGTTTCTCTTAGAATTGGACGCATATGACTTAAAAAAGTTAAGTATCTGGGTAATATATCTGTCCATTTTTCTCTTTTTCTTCCTGTTTTTACAGTTCTCATAGATTTTTTTTTGTAACTCATTCAATTACCCTACTTTATAATTATTCTTCATCATATCCTACCAAAATTTCTGTAAATATATTAGAGATTTCAACAAAGATGGGTATTTCGACTCTACATAAGTTTCCTAATATCCATTTATTAACATCCTTAAGCAGAAATCTTATTTGATTATGAATTTTCTTGTTAATTTCTGAATCAATAATTTTAGAGAACCATAATCCCCCTCCTATTCTGTAAGCTACGATTTTAATAAGTGGTTCGAATAATAGCTCCAATACTTGTGTCATCATCCAAGATTTCGGAATAACACTCATATTTTTCTCATTGAAATTAGGATCATTTAAAATTGGATTAGTTTCATCAATACTTAATTTTGGCATGAAACTAAGCAATAATATTAGTGCAAATATTGCTGAAATCCCATTAATAGTATAATTTCCTCCAATTTTTTCAAGATCGTCTCTATTTACTGCTAAATTTGCTAAAAACATACTAATGAAGACATTTCTATCAAACTCTTTTGAAACATAAGCATAACCTAATTCATCATCGATAACCAAATATTTTTCTTCAAGTATTTTAATTACTTCATCTGGAAATGTATAAAAGACATATACTTTTTTTTCACTCGTTCTTACATCTTTTTCAATTATAAGTTCCTTAGTTATCAGCCCGAACATCTTTCCAAGTTCTTGTAACTGACTTTTTACATAGTGTCGTGGTTTATTTGGATCTCCAAACATAGCATAAAATTGATGATCAACAATATGAAAGTCATTTCTTTTACTAAACGCCTCAACCATTCTATCTATTATCGGTCCTTGAGTCCCGGATGCTATAGCTTTTGCTTTAGAAGTTACAAATCCATTTAATAATTCATTTATGATAAAATCTTGCTCATGAGTCCTTGATTTTAAAATTTCTTTTAATGCACCAGAGAAATTCTTAGTATTAGGGAAAAAGGCTTTCTGTATTTTATCGTTAATTGATTTGATTAATATATCTCCATTATTTTTTGGAAAATGAAGCTTCATATTACTCAATCTTTGAATTAAAGCTTCTTTAGCCCCTGGAATATTTTCTAAATCTCTTTTTTGAAGCTCTTCTATTACTTTTTCAAGATTCACTTGAAAATCATTTAATAATCCTTTCCATGTTGTATCTTGAATTTCTGTCATAAATTTTCTGATCTTTAATACTAATTATTTAGATATATTCCAATTTAATTCAGTTGATATATTTTTTAATGCATTGATTAATGGCCTAATAAGTGTTTTATCATATACATTTGGTGATGCCATTCCTTTCTGGGCTTTCCAACCCATTTGAGTACCATTTCCCATCTCTCTCTGACCATACTTCAAAATATTACTTAAATCTCGAACCCACCAATAGAATCTTAACCATTTTTTATTTGGGTTTTCCTTAGAATAAATCACTGCCAATGCTTTCCATTCACCCATCAACCATTTAATAGTTATTCCACTCACAGGTAAATAAAAATTTATGGGAAAATTCGCATGAAATCGAAGATCAAGATTTTCTGGAGTAATATTAAAAATTGGTTGATTATAACCTTCTAATATGACAATTTCTCCACAATGTGGGCATTCGAAATGAGATTTCATTTTGTCCATTTTTTTCTGGCATTTAGGACAGGTTTTGTTTTCAAGAATTCTATATTTTATTATCTCTAAATTTTTTTCTTTTTCTAGATCTTCTTCAGTTTTGTGTTTCTCTTTTCCATATTTTCCAGTCCAAGTCCAAAGATCATCAAAAGATTCATCAATTTTTTCCAAAGCTATAATAGCATTATGTAATATGTATTTATCATATATTTTGAACATGCCAGCATGCTGATAGCTTTTCCACCAAGATAATCTAACGTATTTTTCTTCCTTTAAATAGGCACTATGACAAATTAATGCTGCGAATAATCGATTTTGAGTTTTATTTATGGTAATACCTTTTTCGCAGATTTCATATTGTTTATTTAAACTAGCAATTTTATGGAAATAATCCCCCTCTTGAAAATCTCCTAATTCAATTTCCTTTTTCTCCGGTGTTTCTGTATCTTTATCTTTTTGTTTAACAATTTTTTTACACTGAGGACATTGAAAAATCCCCGATACTAAGGGTTCCATTTCGACATCACAAGAGGGGCACTTCAATTTTAATCATCACTACTCATTATTATTAATTTTTCATAATCTAAATTTAATAATTTTAATTCTTTTTCTGTTATTTTTGCAATCTGTTCATTATTTTTAACCAATTCTTTTCTTAATTCAATCAATGAATTTTGAATATTATCAACAATCTTATCCTCGTTGAATGAGACCTTTTCAATAAATCCTAAATAACTATATTTCTTTTCCTTGCCAGAATAATATTTTTTCAAATCCATTAATTGTTTATCTATTTCTTCAAGTTGGTTTCTACACTTTAATAATAACAATAAAAGAGAATTCCATTTTTTAAAGATTTCTATGTTAATATCAATTTTTTCAAAATTAAATTTGTTAGAAAGTTCCACTTTCTCATCTTTAAGAAATTGAATTATATCTTTATCTTCTGCTATTGCTTTGTTAATTTTTTTAATAACTAATTTTGCATTTAAGATCGGATCAAAAATTTTTATAAATCTATCGATATTTTCTTGAATCTCTTTGAATCTTTGAAAAAACCCTTCAATTGTAAGTTCAATTTTAATAGTTTGATAAATATTTCCATATTGGTCTAAAATATAATAAAAATCATCAGGTAAAGTATAATCATGTTCACCAATTCCAATTATTAATGAATGAATTGTATTGCTTTTTTCACACCTTACACCTTTTAGTCTAGTAAGTGCTAAATTGTAATTTCTTCTATTTAAAAATTTAAATTTCTTATTTATTATTAAGAATAAGGTATCTTCTGGAACAGAAATTGTATCATTTTCAATTGTTATAGTTTCTTCTCCTAACTTTAATATAAAATCATTATCATTTTGTTTAAACTCCCTAATGCTTCGAATATTTTTAATTAATCCTAGATCTATATAGATTTCGATAAATTCTTCATCCCAAAAATTTACCACGTTGTTTTTATAAATTTCATCTAATAGTAATACTCTCTCATAGGACTCAATTAAATTTTTATCAGTTAAATCTCTAAACAAATCATTTCTGATAATATATAAGAAAAGAACTATATATCTCATGTCTATATTATCAAGAACATTCTCAATTAAATTTTTATCATGTTCTAAGGTTAAATTTAAGTGTTCCATACCTAAAATCCACTCATTTTTTTTTAATATGTTAAATCAATTCAGTTAAAAAGAGTAATTAAAAGAATTAATCATTCCTAAAAAATTTTACGAAATCTCTTTAAAATTTCTCACATAAACGCAAAAATATTTTAGCTTTATTTCTTTATAATCTAATTGAAGTTATAACCATTATTAAGAAAACTAATTGGTGATTTTATTGGGAAGGAGAAAACGTAAACAAGTAACACCAAAAAGAGTAAAAAGAGTTCCTAAAATCTTTACTTGCCCCGAATGTGGTGAAAAAAGCGTAAAAGTTACTGATTTAAAGAAGAAAGGCGCTTTTGCAACTGTGAAATGTGGAAATTGTGGTTTAACAAAAGAAGTATTAGTAAACTCAATTTCAGAACCCGTAGATGCTTTTGGAGATTTCATTGATGTCTATTACGCAGATCAAGAATTACAACGACTAGAAAAAAGGATAGCAAAATTAAAAGATGAAAATGAATGGGGTGAACTTGCTCTATCTTATTCTATTTTATCAGACCTGTGTAAAACAAAAGCAGCGATATTGTTAGAAGAAGATGATGTTGATTTAGATGAAGTAAACGACTGGAAATTGAAAGCAGAAAAATATAAACAGCTTGAAAAAGATGCGATATTAAAACTTGATACTGAAGAATTAGAACGTGGAGTAAAGACTGATGAAGAATCCTTATTTGCTGAAAGTGATACAAAAATTAAGAAAGAGAGAAAAATTGACGATATATTTGATGATCCAGGATTTTTAGAATTTTAATATACTTTTACTTGAAATAAAAATTAAAACTTAAATTTGTAATAGTTTTATTTAGTCTGACTGATTTTTTCGTTTTGCAAATAACTGCTTAAGTTCACCCATTATAGCTCCCCTTAATGATACAGGACTTGCTGGACGGGCGGGTCCAGGACCAGGACCTCGGGGAACTCCTGGCGGTCCAGGAGGGGGTGGGGGACCAGCAGGTGGGCCTCCAGGTGGGCCTCCCGGTGCACGTGCTGCTGTTGGAGCTACTGAAGCTGGAGCACCTCCAGGACTCAGTGATGATATTTGATTATTCATGGCATTAATTTGGTTTTGCAAATTTGATACTTTCTGATTTATTGACCCTAAAGATTGATCTACCAAATCGGGTATACGTAAAACAATAGACATAATTTTTTCAATTATATCGCCAAAGGCGTTTAACTTTTCTTCCAATGGTGCTTTTCGAGTACTATCTAAGAAGCTTGCAAATTCTTCAGCGCACATATTAATTTATCATATGAGTAATTTTTTATATTATCTAGTAATTTAATAGATTTTAATTTAATAAATTTAAGTTTAAGCTCAATTAGTTTTTATGAAAAAAATATATTAATAGAAAGAAAAGTATTATTTAACTCAATTCAGTTATAGTGTCTTTTAGCTTAATCCAGAGAGCATTAATTTCGTCTCTGACTTCGATAAATTGATGAATTTTTTTTAAAAAGATTTCTCGAGCTCTATCAAAGTCTCTTTGAACATCATTTAACTCTTGATCGAGAATATTTAATTTATCACCATCAATCAATTTATTTCTCGCTTTTTCAGCATCTAAAGCCTTTTTTATTACTATTGATCTTTTATTAGCGAGTTCTGCTAAAGCATCAACAAACTCTTCTTTTTTTTGCACTAAATATTCTTTTTGGACGGCAAGGTCCTTGATCGCATTCAAATATCTATTGTTTGCTTTAATATAATCATCATTTTTTGAGATTATTTGTTTATATAAGTTTACTTCCTCATCTTTAATGTTGGATCTATGTTCTCGAGCGAGAGTCTGCATCTGTTTTAATACATCT
Organism: Candidatus Hermodarchaeota archaeon; assembly: GCA_048885705.1. GTDB lineage: Archaea > Asgardarchaeota > Lokiarchaeia > Sigyniarchaeales > SOKP01 > Loki-b32. The sequence continues at coordinate 12,200 of JBHLLJ010000088.1, forward strand.
CTAAAAGTTCGATTTAACATGTCTCTGATGATATTTGTTTTTGTAATATTCTCCGCATATTTGATTTGAGAACTGATAAGTGAATTCTGCGCTTTAGCTAATTTCTTAAATAGAGAAACAAGCTCCTTCTCTAGCTTCGCTAATTCTAGTTCATCCTCATGCGTAATTATTGGACTCATAAATTAATAATTCTCCTTTCTATTGTATTTTAAATGTATATGATAAATTTCGTTTATGATTTAGTTATTTTGAATAATATAATATTACTAATATTTAAGTTTATATTGAAAAGAATGCGGTTAAAATATTATCTTTGTAATTAGCTTTTATAACTTTTGCTTTAATATCGTTTCCAATTAATTTTTCAGATTGAGTGATTGGTTTATTTAAAAGTACTTTTATACCAAAATTATTGCTAATTTTTCCAACATATTCTTTTTCCCAGCGTCCTTTAGAAATAACTTTTAATTTTAACCAGTCATTTTTTCTCACATTCAAGGATGCTACAGTTTTCCTTTTATGAATTCCAAAATCTTGTGGTCCCAATTTTAATTTGATGTTATATTTTTTTTCAAGAAGCGATAATTGATAATAGAAGTAGCCCCAACTTTTTGGTCGAATTTTCTTTAATTTTCTGCCCGTTTTATAGATTAAATATTTCTGGATCCCTAATTGAATTTTTTTTTCAGAATAACCCTTGGATCTTAAATCTTTGACAAATCTGATGATCTCTTCAATATCTTTATCATTTTCTCCTGGAAACCAAACTGGAGCTAGCAATATATCAATTGTAGTATTTAATAAACGTGAGATATTTTTTAATAGATTTTTTAAATCATAAGTTTTAGTATTGCATAAATAATTAGCCTTTTCTATGTTTAGCGAATTTAAACTAACATTTATTCGAGTAACTTTAACTTCTTCTAATTGACTGATTATTTCTTCATTAAGTAATAACCCATTTGTCTGTAATGATATAATTTCAATTCCCTTTATTTTCCAAATTTCTCTAATTAAATCAAATAAATTTGGGTAAAGAAGTATTTCACCATATGGCGCAAAGTGAATTTCTATATTATAATCCCCTTTCGCATTGACAATTTCTTTTATTTTCTTAACTAAATAGTTTGTGTCTACAATAAAATTTGTATTATAATCTCCAGCACTTACAAAACAATACTTACATTTCAAATTGCATAAAGTTAAAGGTTTTATTTCAATAACATTAGTACCTCTATCGATTATCCCCAGAAAGTCAATACCAAATAAGGGAATCTCAGAATCTTCATCCACATAAACAATTTCATTTACCATAATATATTTTAGATTTTATATCGTAAAATTCCTATAATTGATCCTAAACCCACTAATTGTTCTCCAGTTAGATTTTCTGTGCTCATGATATTTATTTTTCCACCAGCATCTTCAACGTTTGTTATTATTTCTTCAATTTTTTGTTTATTTTTTTTAGAAGAACCTCTAATTAATATGTCAGCAATTAATAATTCTTTAACCGCTCCTTTCTCGGAAGCTTTATACGCCTCATCAAGTCCTATTACAATAAGATCAGCATCAGTGGCAAATTGTGTCATAATATCTTCTATTTTCTCAGCTTCTTCCAAAGCTTTTATTTCATTTTTGAACTTAGCTAACTTAGTTGATTTTAAAGTCTCTCTGATTGCGCTTTCAGTCCCAGAACTTGCATTACAAGTCTCGATATTACCTTTATAATCAAAGTCTGGTGCTTTTTGGAGAAAATTTATGAAGATGTCTTTAGTGTTACCAGGTCCACATACAATGATTAAATTTATCTCCGTATTTTTTATATTTTCTATCACTACTTTCTTAATATCTGTAAAAAATTCATTTAATGCCTTATTTCTATAAGTTTGTTCATATCTTTTACCAGGTATGTTTTTTTTAATTGTTGCTATCCTATTATGGCTAAAATT
>JBHLLJ010000089.1:0-13935 GCA_048885705.1 Candidatus Hermodarchaeota archaeon
ACAATTTGTGGGTTTTCTAATAAGAGTTTGCAGCATTTTAATATGACTTCAATAAGTTGATCTATGTCACCTTTAGCTTGCCCTCGATATCCGTTTAATAAGGGAAATGCCTTTATATTTTGAACCATTCGTCTTGCTTCCTCTTTATTAATAGGACAAACTCTATATGAAACATCTTTAAAAATTTCCACAAATATTCCTCCAAAACCAAACATTAGAATTGGTCCGAAATTTTTATCCCGTACTCCACCTATAATAATCTCGGCAACACCACCTTTAGCCATTTCTTGGATATTTACTCCAATAATTTGAGCATCTGATTTATATTTTTTCCCATTTACTATTATTTCCTCATAAGCTTGACTTAATTCATCATCTGACTTAATGTCTAATTTAATAACTTTAGCATCAGTTTTATGAATAATATCAGGGCTCATTAATTTGGCTACGACAGGATATCCAATTTCTTTAGCAAATTTTATCGCTTCATTTTTTGTTTTGGCAATTTTATAAGTTCCAACTGGAATACCATATTGGGAAATAAGATCTTTACTCTCATGTTCCATCAAAAAATTCCGATTTTCTGCTAAAGCACTACTAATTATAGTATTTGATTGTACCACGTTTAAAAACACCTCATTGATGCACAACCTTAAAGATATTGAATGATAGTTTTGAAATTCTCATTAGATAAAGAGTAATAATAGCAAATATGATATCCATTAATCCAAATAACAATAAGCCAATTGAAATCTCAGGAATTACTATCATATTGAAAATGATTATAATCTGGATTGTAAAACGTAATACAGTGATTAAAATGATATTTAACAAATATTTCTCAACATTTAAAGATGTGAATGTTAAAATTAAACCTAAAATTATCGCTAATAATCCTCCTGTCTGAGAAAAAATAGGATATTCTAAGTGGGTTATATTCGCTCCCAATAAATTCAATAAAGGTACAATGAAAAATATCATTAAAATCCCAAAAACAATCTCATAAATACCTCCAACAAGCGAAAATATTTTCAAAAATCTTTTTGCTTTATTCTCATCCATATCTTCTTCACTTATTATTTTCTTATCGTCCTAAAAACTTAGGATCTCTTTTTTCAAAAAATGCTAATAATCCTTCAGAAAAATCTTCTGAATCAAATGCTTTAAATAAAGCATCAGATTCATTATCGCATGCCTCTATTGTCTTATCTTCAAGGAGTTTATTAATAGCAAGTTTAGCTAGCCCAATAGAATAAGTCGGACCGTTTGCTAACTTTTCAGCAATGCTCATTACCCTATCCATGAAATTATCTGCAGGAAATACTCCATTAATAAGCCCCATATCCAAAGCGGCTTGAGCACTAAATTTATCACCAAAAAAGATTAATTCTTTCGCTTTATGTATTCCTAAAATATTAGGCAGGATAAAAGTGGAGCTCATTTCTGGAATCAAAGCTCTCTTTATAAAGAAAGTACCAAGTTCAGCAGTATCAGCAGCATAAATTAAATCACAATTTAATGCGATATTTAAACCTCCTCCTAATGCTAACCCATTTATAGCAGCTATGATTGGCTTAGGAGTTTTTTGTAACTTTAATACTGTTCTTTTTTGAGAAACATCAATTTCTAGTTCTCCAGATTGCATTTTTCCTCCATCCTCCACTTTATCTACATCTCCCGCCATCCCCTGGCTTGCTTGATCAAAATCTCCCCCAGTTGAAAAAGCACGGCCTTTTCCTGTTATGATTACAGCACGTATATCTTTATTATTCGAAACTTCCTCTAAAGCTTCATAAATTTCATCAAACATCTTGCCATTTATAGCATTCAATTTATATTCTCTATTGAATGTAATAATCGCAACATTATTCTTTATTTCATATAAGAGATATTTAAATTCCATCTCATATCTCACCAAATCTTTTTATGTATCTTATATTAACTAAAAACTTATTAAAAAAAATTAAAAATTTAAAATTTGAACTAACTATTTCATTAACATTTGCATTTTCAGCATGTCTTTCATTGGACCTTTTGCTTTAAGTTTACCCCCCATGAATGCTTTCGTAGGACTAAGTTCCCCGTCCATGATATCAATGATAACATCGCTCGTAGTAGTAATGGTTATATCTGGTTCTTCAACTTCTCCTTCCATAATTTCACATTTCGCATCTTTGAAAACAAGGTAATAATTGTCAGTATCAGTAAAATTAAACTGTAGTTTTTTATCAAAGTTCTGGAATCTTTCAGCATATGCAGGGTCATCTAATTTACTTACCATTTTCTTAATTCCTTCTACTAATTCTTCATTTGTCATTTTTTTTACCTCTTATTTTATAATTTTAATAAAAAAAAAATTATTTTCCCTTCCATTTAGGTTCTCTATTTCCCTCCATGAAAGCAGTAAATCCTTCCATTACATCTTCACTGTGGAATAATTCTTGGAATGGTTCCCATAAACTACCAATTGCTCTGGTTCTTGTATAATGATATCCCTGTTGAAACCATTTCTTTGTCCATTTATGACTTATTGGAGCAACTTTTTTCATTTCACTTGCCATTTCCATAGCAGCATTCATTAATTCATTGTGAGGGACTACCTGATTGACTAAACCCATTCTATAAGCTTCATCTGCAGAAATGATTTTTCCAGTTAATAATAATTCCTTAGTATGGCGCATTCCAATCAATTCAGGCAGTAATAAAAATGCCACACCACTTGCTAAACCTCTGCGATTTTCCCAGAATCCCATTACTGCATCATCTGCAGCAATGGCACAATCACACCACAATGTAAGTTCAAGCCCTCCAGCATAAGCATAACCATTTATTGCAGCAATTATAGGCTTAGGATACCGTGCCATTAATTCACAAGGATCAAGTAATATCCCAAGAAAATCTCCAAGATTCTTAAAACCAGTAGTAGACATTTCTTTAATATCAAGTCCTGCTGAAAAAGCACGTCCGCCTTTATATTCATCATCATTTCCTGTAAGAATGATAACTCTTACATTTATATCGTCCCACGTATCTGATAAAACTTGCCCTATACTTGCCCAAACATCTCTACACAATGCATTTCTTCTTTCTGGTCTGTCTATAGTAATTATACCAATCTCATCCTTTACTTCAAATTTTATCTCTTTATATTTTGCCATCTAGTTATACCTCCTAATTTTATTACAATTTATCTACTTCCTCTTTTGTTGGTCCTCTAACTGAAGGAGTTAACATACGTTCATCTACATCTTGCTTAAATTCTTGTCGACCGATAAACAACTTTAATATATCATTTGAACCTCCAGCAATTTGCATTAAAGCTGCATTTTTTAATATTCCACCAATGCCTGTTTCTTGAAGATAACCATCCCCACCTACTATAAAAAGTGCGTCTAAAGCCATTTCGGTTAAAGACTGAGTTCCAAATATCTTTGCTGTCGATGATTTTAGAGCAAAAGTAAACATATCTGCTTCTCCAGTGTCAAGTAAATGTGCTAGATAATAGATATAAACTCTAATGAGGTGCATTTTCATTGAAATATTAGCCATTCTTAATTGAACACCATTATATCGAGAAATTGGGCTTCCAAATTGGACTCTTCTTCGCCCATAAGCCCGTGCTGTCTCTATTAGGTTCTTTGATGAGCCTACTACGCTGGCAATACCTAATCGTTCTATATTGAGTGCACTTGTCATTACTGTCCAACCATCTCCTGGATCCAATATCATATTTTCTTTTGGAACTCTAACATCTCGATATCTTATTACAGAATTTGCCATTTCCACATCCCCAATTAATTCATTTATTTTTTCTATTGTAATTCCGGGAATATCTGTTGGAACTAGAAATGCTGTAAGATGTCTGTATACTCTCTTCATTTCGGGATCAGTATTTGCATAAAGCATATGATAGTCAGAAATTGCCCCCAATGTAATGAAACGCTTCCATCCGTTCAAAACCCATTCATCTCCATCTTCTTCTGCATGAAGTTGAACTCCAGCAGCATCATTACCAACGTCAGGTTCTGTCACAGTAATGGATGCCCATTTTTCTCCCTTTACAATAGGTTCTAGAAATTTCCTTTTCTGATTCTCAGTCCCAAATAAATGTACCGGTCCTGCTCCAAACACACTGGTTAGCAAGGGGTTTATATTTAGGTTAGATCGCCCAATTTCTTCATTGAGAATGGTATAACCTGCATATCCCTTATCTCGTCCACCATATTCCTCCTCTGCTAAAACCATTAAAGGATGAAATCCACGCTCTACACACAACTTCGATGCACTCCATTGAATTTGCATTGGATCTTTATTTTGTTCTAAAAGTTGTGTAGTACGAGGTACTAATTCGGTATCACAAAAATTTTCTACTTCATCAGCAAATTGCTTAGTTTCCTTATCCCACCAAGGCATATAATCAAAAGGCATTTATCGATACCCCTCCGCATTATAATTCTTGTAAGCATCCTTGCCCATGCCAAACTTCAATTTAACATCACCAATTTCATTTAATCCTTGCCATGAAATTTTCGCTAATTTGATTTTATCTCCTTCTACATAGAGATTTGCAAGGTTTGCATCAGCTAATGCTCTAAGTACTGGTTGAATATCTTTCTTTTTAACACCAAGTAATCCTGCCATTAAATCTGCTTCCATATGTAGTGCTTGGTTATATTCGAAATTTTTTGCCAATAATTTCAATGCTCGTAATTCTAATTCTTCATACATATTTACTCGCCAATTTTATTTATGTTAAAGGTTTAAAATTTTATTTAAATTGTACTTAATTTGAATTCTGAACATTTTACTTTTTTAAATATATACTTTTATTCTTAGATCATAAGAGAATTAAAAAATGAACCCTATAACGACTTTAAAGAATTTTAAATTGAGTTTAATTTTTTCTAAATTATTTAAATCAATTTAAATTTTTATTTGAAAATTCTTTAGATATAATAAAAAAGTACAATTTATCTAGAGGAATAATTTTGGATTTGAATGATTTATTATTTGAATTTTCTCATAAAGAAAGGTATAATTTGCTAAAAAGTTTATATGATGGAGGAAAAAGACACACCCAACTTCAAAATGAATTGGAAATTCCAGGTTCAGAAGTCTCACGTCATTTAAAACGTTTAAATGAGAAAAGCCTCATTATAAAAGACATAAGTAATGAATATCAGATAACTAATATTGGGAAAATCTTCATCAAAATGATGGATATCTTTCAAGTCTCATTAACTCATCAAGAATTTTTTAATAGTCATAAAATCACTTCAATTCCATTCTATCTGATATTTCAATTAGGAAAATTAGGAGATGTTGAATTTGGGAATAAGACGATGGAAAATATGGAGATTTTCGAAAACTTAGTGAAAAATTCTGAAGAATTTCTGTATGCGATTACAGATCAATATCAAAAATCCCTATTAAAAGAAGCGGAGAGTAAAAGGCAGAATCGATCAATAGAAATAAGGGCTTTAGTAGATAGAAATCTATTAAAATCCTATAATATTCCTGATGGTTGGTCAAAACTATTTCAAGATCCAAAAGTATTTTTCAAGGAAATGTTAGAAAACATACGAATTTTGGATGAAATCGAACTCTCATTAATAGTTTCTGATAAGGGTGCTATACTTTTCTTGAGTAAGGAGGGTGAAATTGATTACGGCCAGTGTTTAATCGATAATCATGAAGGATTTATAAAATGGTCTAAAGAATTATTTGAATGGTATTGGAATAAAGGAAAGAGTTTACGACCATTTATACGAAAAGAAACACGATTCAATCGCTAAGTTTATATCTTTTCTTGTTCTTTTAATTTTATTTTTTCTTCAAGAATTTTATCATAAAGATCTTCCATTGTTTGAGGAGGTATATGTTGTTTTTCTTTTTTATTAAGCATGATAGCTTCAGAAGGGCATGTAGCGATACAATTACCACATCCTATGCATCTTTTTCTTTCTATTGAAGAGATGTTATCTATTTGAGATATTGCTTTCATCTGGCAGCGTTCAAGACACGTTCCACATCCAGTACATAAATCAGGATCTATTTCAGCGTAATAATTTGATGTTGTATAATTAGCGGGATCAGGTACTTTTAATAATCCTCCTATCCCTCCATCACAACAATAGCAGCAACTACAAATAAATTCTATATTTTGAGCATTATTTGGTCGAAAAATTAAACCCTCTTCTTGATTCTGGTGTAATAAATTAAGAGTTTCTTCTTTGCTAATCTGAGTACCCCAACCTTGATCAATGTAGTGTTGAGCCATATCTCCAACTCCTAGACAATTATCTTTATGATTTGTTATCTTACATGGTTTTCCTAGGATTTTCATCTCTTGACGGCAAACGCAATTAATTTTAGCAAAGGGTCCTTTACTTTTTTCTATTAAATTTTTAACATTATCAAAAGGAGCAATTAAATTTTCTGGAACAACATCTATATCAACTGGAATTATACGTAACTGACCATAATCTGTAGGATTAGCTTTTGCGCCCCAACCTTCACTCATATACTCACTTAAAGTTTCTAAGAAATCTATATTAAGTTTGTCGACTTTATATTCATAGATCCCTATCACCAATGCGGCATTACCATAAAATTTCTTATTTCCTTCTTTTTTGTACATTATCAACCCCTTTTTTGCCATGTTATCTAAAGTTTTTTCTAATTCATTTAAAGTTATTCCTGTATGCTTAATTCGTTGATTAATTTGGTCTAATGGTTCAAGATCCCTATACCAGCCAAATTTTAAAAATGTGGCAATTTTAGCTTCCTCAGGTGTAAAGAGCTGCTTTAACAATCGTATATCCGAACCAGATTCTGCACGAGGGAATCCAATTGGCATTTTATCAAGATGTTCTTGCAACTCTCTATAAATATCTTCATTTATACGTTCATTTACCATTTTTTTTCCACCTTATTATAATATGATTAGAAAAAAACATATTAATTTGCTGTTTTTTAATCATCAAAATTTATTATATGTTCTGGATATTGTTTAATATTCTTTAGAGATTTACGTAGAAATAATGGATATAATCTCAAAGTATCTACGTCATTTATATTGACCCATTTAAAAATTAAATCAAGCTCTTTTCCGTAAAATTTATCATTTTCAAAACCTAATTCAGATTCTTTTCCGTAAAAAATGTCATCTTTTAAGAGTAATTCTGAATCTGGAGGAAATTCTATTAAATAAAAAATTGATATTTCATGAAAATCCTTTCCCTCAAAATTAAAGAAATTTTCAACAAAATAAAGAGGTCTTATTATTTTAATCTCGACTCCAAGTTCTTCTATCATCTCTCTTATGAGTGCATCTTTAGAAACTTCTAAAAATTCACATCGTCCACCAGGTAAAGACCAGAAATCATCAATGATACTTCGATGTATAAGGATTTTATTATCATAAAACGCTACTCCAGCAACTCGATAACTAAAAACATAATTATCTTTTTCATAAGATATCATTTGAGTTATTTAAGTATTCAAGTATTAATAAAAATGTGTTATTTTTAATATGCTTATGACAAAAAGAATTTACATATAAAAAAATATAGAATAAAAATTGATTTTTAATCTCTAAAACCATAATATACGTTGACGAGTAGCAATAATACACCAACTAGAGTTAACTCATATGAAGGTATTGTAAATATTGTATAATCCCAGTCAAAACTATAGCACATTAATGCAGCAGAGACGATTATTAACATTAATATAGAAAGTATACTTTTACCAGTACGTTTCACCTTACTAGGCCCTTCAAGCATTAATTTTTCAATTATTTGAATATCAGAAAGAGAGGAATCCATATTAGCAATTTTTTCTCTAATTTTTTTCTTTTGTCGAGACTGTATAATAGACCTAAAACTGGCTCCGATAATAAAGAGGACGATAATCAATAATAAATCTGTAAGAGTATTGGTTACTTGAAATGAAAAGCTTGGTTGTAATATAACCATTATCTGAACAATCAATAACATCACAACTAAAAGAAATCTAACACTATATTTAGGTAAGTAGAGTGGTTTTTTTTCCTTTCTTAAATCTTCAAAAACAGTATCGGGGTTTTTCACTTCATTGATTATTTGTTTCAATCTTTCATGTTCACTCCTTCTAGCTTCAAAGTAAAATGCTACTACAATAAAAATAATATTGACTATTAAAGAGGGTATTTCCCTGCCTCGGAGTATATTCCAAAATGGAAAAGCAACAAGCATAATTGCCAATAACGCTCTAACAGTTCCACGTGGCATACCAAGAGGATATTCTTCAACCTTCCCACCTTCACTGAATCTATTAATTAAAATCCATATACTAAAAATTCCTAACAAGATAAATGATATCATGTTTTTTCGCTCCTTTTATTTACTATTCAAATGATTTTGAATAGCTTTAATGTTATTTATGTTCAATTTGATTTTAATACTTTTAAGCCTTTGGTAATTATTTATTAGAGGGTTTATAGAAATATATATATCCAAACTTGATTAATATGAATCTTTATAATTTAACATATTTGGTTAAAGTGTATAGAACTATGAATTATTTGTATTGTAATTCTCTTTTCTAGAATTTAGGATCGCTGCTCTTTCGGCTAAAATAGATTTTATATTTTCTCTGTCCACTGGAAACCATCTCATGGCGAGAATCCAGAGTATTACTCCGGGGAAGATGCATAAACAGACTATCAAGACTGTTATTTGATAATTTGTACTTGTAAAAGCTAGTATAACTCCACACAACAATGGCCCAATACCTCTTCCAAACTGTTCTAAAAACTGATTCCAAGAAACTATTTGGCCTTGTGCCTCGGGTAAGTTTATTTGCTGAATTACCGGACTTTGATTAACTATGTAAAGAGAAAAAATACTTCGGGATGTGAAGAATAAGGCTCCCATAATCCACATTGTAGGAATGGTCATAATATACGCAATATCTTTCCCTTGCTCCGGACTTAAAGGAACCCATGGAAGGAAAAAGAAAAGAGCAAAAGTAATCAAACCCCCAATTATAGCAATAACAATAATAGGCAATCTTCTTACTGGATCTTTCATTGCAATCTTATCACTAATTCTTGATAATACTATTTGCCCAACCAAGCCCCCCGTTAAACCGAAAAAGACCATAAAAACACCAATAGAAAATGGAGCTAAATTGTAAGGTGGATTTTGGACATAATTTAAAATTAGAAAATTAAGACTACTCATAAGAATACAAGTAAAAATGCCTTCTATGAGAGCAACACTATTCGTCTTACTGATCATTGTTTTTCGCATCATTTCTTTATCGATTTGAAAATCATACACTATTGAATGATTTTGAAGAACTTGATATAATTCTTCTTGTTGAAGACCTCTTTTAGGTTCTATGTTATGAATAGCAAAAATTAGACCTGCAAGAAGTATAAATACACCTATACCCCAAAAAAATAACCTCCATAATCCAATTTGGACAAGGAATGTAGCTATTAGCCAACCTATTATATTTGTTGTGTTAAGTACAATTTGATATACCCCAAAAAATCGAGAACGGTGATCACGGGGAACCACATCATTAGATAAAGAATTTATTGCAGGCCATGAACCACCAGCAAAAAAGCCAAAAAGACTAATAAGCGTGAAAAAATACCACCATGTACCATATTCACCTCCATAGACAGCAAATCCTAAAAGAAACATAGAGAATCCTCTGAAGAGAGAAATAATTATAATAATTTTTTTACGAGAGTATTTATCAATCAGTCTTCCAAAAATGAGCCCCGCAAAGGAACCACTCCAAGATAAAGTTGTATAAAGTATTCCCATTTCCAAAGCATGAATATCTGCTGGATCACTTGGCCAAATAATTAGAGCAAGGGGAACCACAAGCACTATCATTGCCCCGTATGCTACACTCTGAAATCCATTTAAAATATAAAGAGGCCAGAATACTCTATTGAATGATTTCTCAGAATTTGGGCGTTTCTTTTTTAACATGTTTAAAATTTAATGTTTTATACTCAAATAATGGTTTGTAAAATGAGGTTTAAAATTTTAATTTATTGAGTTTAAGTATTTCTGTTCTTTTATTACGTGATTTAATAAAAACTTTTTATAATCTATCTTCTCAAGCTAATATGGAATAAGAAAAGAAAAAGGATTTGGAATTAGAAATAGAAAAATTATATTCAGTAATAAAATAAGATACTAATGATCATGGTTATGGTCATGATTGTGTCCACAACCGCATGCATGAGGAGGATCAGGTTCACAATCAGTTTCTACTATCTTAATTTTAAAGTTTAACACTTTACCTGCCATAGGATGATTTAAATCTATAGTAACCATATCATCATTAACTTCTTTGATTGTTGCGGGAACTGGTTGACCTTGTGGACCAAGCAATAAAATCATTAACCCCGCTTCAGGCTCATGTTCTGGAGGAAATTGATCCTTTGGAATAGATTGTGTCATTCCTTCCTTATAGTCACCATAAGCTTCGGAAGGTTCCAATCTGATATCATATTCATCTCCAACAGTTTTACCAATTACGGAGTTATCGAAACCTGGAATAAGCTGTCCAACTCCAACTTCAAACTTTAAAGGGATGCCTCCATTGATTTCAGTACTATCGAATATTGTACCATCATCGAAAGAACCTATATACTCTACTTTTATTATATCGCCTGCTTTGATTGTCATGGTTTTTTCAATTTATGAAATAATTATTAAGTAAAGTGATGGATGATATATTATTGAATCGATTATAATTAAATGATAAATTACTATTAAGAAGCAAGGAAATATTAGAGTTCTAGAAATATTTTTTTATGAATCTTAAACGGGCTGATTCAGGATTTTTACCGTTTCTAAGAATAAAATTTTCATATTTCGAATAAATATCAAGCATATCATTATATAATTCAATATACTTTTGCTCCGGTTCAATCAATTTGCTACTTTGCGGTTGTTTAAATTTATTAATTATCTCTTTCCAAGTTTTTATTTCATTTTTAGAATCATAATATGATTTTGCCGCTCTGAATGCTGCACCCAAAGCTGCTGAATTGGTAATTTGAAACGCGCAAACTTTTTTATTAAAAATGTTAGCTACTATTTGAAGAATATCCTCATTTGCTGAACCACCTCCAGTGGCGTAAATTTTTTTAGGTTTTTCTCCAATCCATTCTGAATGAAGCTTCATAGATAAAAATTGAGCTTCAATTATTCCTCTAACGTTTCCTTCTATGTCGTTTTCATCAAAACCAAAACGATAAACTTTAGGTTTTAATACTTGTGGAACAATTTCTGGAAAAAAGTAGGGCAACATTATTTTTCCATTGTTTCCTGGAGGAGATCTTTTCAAAACTTGAGAAAATTTTTCCCAATTCAGATTAAAATTATCTTTTATTTTTTCTCTTGCTAATGAACCGTTTTTATAACAAATTAGGCTCATATATTGTCCTGTGGGTGCCCCAAAAACATGACCTTCTCCCTTAAAGTCAAGATACAAATCATGTAAATAACTAAAATAAGTATCACTAGTTCCTAAACTTATTGCTGTTTTCCCTTTCTCAATTAATCCAACACCTATAAGACTATTGGGATTGTCACCAGACCATACTATAAGATCTGTTTCTTGATTCAAACCAAATTTTTCTACAAAATGTGTAGAAATTTTTCCAAGAATCGAGGTAGGACTTACTAGAGAAGGTAGTTTTTCTTTTAAATTAGGAGCGGTTGCTTTTATTGCACTATCATCCCATTGCTTAGTTTTTATATTCATTAAATTCATCCCAGCTCCATCTCCATGATCAATTGGAGCATTTTTTCCTAAAAGAATTGAAGCCATAAAAGAGCTTACTAAATGAATTATTGAAGTACGATTATATCCATCAAGGTTTTCTTGGTAAAACTTTCTTATCTGGGGACCAGAAAAGCGTTCAGTGATATTTGATCCTAATATTTCGATAGTAGATTTCAATCCACCTAATTTCTCACGAATTTCATCACATTGCTTTGTCGTACTTGAATCCATCCATATCGGACTTGTATTACGAGAAAAAACAGAATTTAATTGAGAAACAAGAGATTTATTTATATTAAGAGTTTTAAGAAGTTTTTCAAATTTATCATTTAAGTAAACTGTTCCGTGTTGTTGCCCGGATCCTGATATAGCTTTAACTTCTTGAAGTGGAATGTTATTATTTTTCATTTGACTAAATATCATTTCTAAAGCTTCAACCCACATAAGAGGATATGAATGAATGACTGTATTATTGTCTAAAATAATAATTCCTTTTTGTGTTTTATAATTCGGTAATTCTTCATCAAAAATTATGCTATGTTGAGAAATAATTTTACCCAAACTGAAATCTATTAATAGAGCAGTTAGACTTTGAGTTGAACAATCTAAACCAAGAAATAAATCTCTCATAAATTGATTCTTTTTTAATTTAATTCTATATTTCTTAAGAATTTGGGTGATTTCCGTATTTTTGTAGCTTGTTCGAAGGAATATGCGATTTTGAGTAGTGTTGGTTCCTCAAATGCCCCACTAAAAAAAGAGATTCCCACTGGTAAACCATATACATAACCTGCAGGGACTGTTATATTTGGATATCCCGCAACTGCAGCTGCAGAAGAGCTTCCCCCAGTAGAATGATCTCCATTAATATAATCAATCAACCATGCTGCTCCTCCACTAGGAGCAATAATAGCATCTAATTGATGTTCTTTTAAAATTGCATCAATTCCTTCATCTCGAGCTATAAGATGACATTGCTTTAATGCTTCTTTATACTCATCACTATTTAATGAGCCTTTCTCATTTGCCATAGTAAATAATTCTTGACCAAAATAAGGCAGAACTTTCTCTTGATTTTTGTTGTTAAATTCGATGATGTCATCAAGATTTTTTAGCGAATTGATTGGTCCGAATTTAGTTAAATACTCATTCAAATCGTGTTTGAAATCAAACAAAAGCACTTGAAATTCAGCTTCTCTTAAATCATTAAGGGTTTTGATTTCAATTGGATCTATAATCTCGGCTCCATTATCTTTCATTTTTTCAATTGCTTTTTCAATAATTTTATCAACCAGATCACTATTTCCAAAATAATTACGTGCAACACCAATTTTTGCTCCTTTCAAACCATTAGAATCCAAAAATTCTGTATAATCTAATGGAATATTCTTGTTATAGTTTATAGTGCTAGAATCAACCGGATCAGACCCTACTAATACATTCAATAAAAAGGCTGCATCTTGAACTGATCTTGCCATAGGTCCAGCAGTGTCTTGATTTTGTGAAATGGGAATAATCCCTGTACGACTAACTAATCCAATAGTTGGTTTGATTCCAACGATTGAATTAGTTTGCGAAGGACAAATTATTGAACCATCAGTTTCAGTTCCTATTGCCACAGAACATAAATTTGACGCTACAGCTACAGCAGAACCAGAGCTAGAGCCACATGGATTTCGATTTAATGCATAAGGATTAAGAGTTTGTCCCCCACGACTACTCCAACCGCTTGTAGAACGCGTTGAACGGAAATTAGCCCATTCACTCAAATTTGCTTTAGCAAGTATAATTGCTCCAGCATCTCGTAATCTTTTAACTATATGTGCATCTTCTGAAGCAATATAACCTTCAAAAGCCAAAGAACCTGCCGTTGTTTGCATCTTATCTGCTGTATTTATATTATCCTTAATAATAACTGGAATACCATGTAAAGGTCCACGGATTTTATTATTTTTTCTTTCTTCGTCTAACTTTTTTGCTATACTAGCTGCCTCCGGATTAATTTCAATGATTGCATTTAATTTTGGACCTTGTTTATCAATTTCTCGAATGAGAGTTAAATATGCCTCAGTTAATTTCATTGCTGAAAGTTTGCCTTTTTCCATTAAAGTTTGAATTTCAGAAATATTA
>JBHLLJ010000090.1:0-13707 GCA_048885705.1 Candidatus Hermodarchaeota archaeon
TCTTTCATTTACAATATTTAATATTCTTTTTTTCACTTTTTCCATGTTGTCTTTAGCTTCTTCTCGGAGTTGAGTAAAACTAGCTGAATCAATATTCAAATAATCTACATCAATAAGGATTTCATTATCATAAATATCCATATCATTTGAAATCTTTACTGCGGGTTGTGGTAAAACACCTTTTGGTTCAATTACCCTATGAGTTCCATATTTATTTCCTTTCAACATTATCATACTTATTATAAGATATTTTGTATTTGTTATATTCTCATTAATTTTTTATTCTATAAATTTACCACAATAAATGCAAAAATCTTCATTTGTTTTTCTCAATTTTCCGCAAAACGGACAATAAGTTTTTTTATCTACAACTGAACCAGAAAGTTGTTGTTTGAAAATTTCAGCCTCACTAATTATCTGAACTTGAGAAATAGCCATTTTACCAGCAACTTGATGTGCAAAGAGTGGAATTAACAATGTAATTTGTAAACCCCCAAAAATTAGAAAGGATAAAGCTAGAATAAAATTACTAAAAAAAATCAAATCGTATTTACGGTTATTTAGATCATACCAATCCTGTATTTCAGTGAGTGAAGGATTCCAAAATAAGCTTAAAATGAATGTAAAACCCTCGATGATTATTAGATATATACACATGATAATGAGAATTTTTAGAAACACTCCTTTACGATAATAACTTGTTTTTATAAGAGTAGAATTATTGTCTTTAATATTATAGGTGAATATCATAAAGATGAAATATGAATTCAATACAATATCAAGAACTCTTGGAAGAAGGAAAAATAAAATATTCAACAATATTAAAGAATAAACTAGCAATATTAGGATAATGAAAATGACGATATAAAAAATGAAGTGGAGGATTAGGATAAGAATAACATAAATTATCCAAACTAATAGAAATCTATAATTAAAAGCGTTTTTGAAGTTTTGAGTAAATGAAGTTTTTTTTTTAATATATCTCTCATAAATATATAACGCTATAGGACAGTAAGCTATAATTGAGAAAGTTCTCATAAAAAAATTTTTAAAATAATCTTGCAGCAATAACTCAAAAGAATAAAAGCCAGTATAATTTATCCATATTAAATTAGGTATTAGAAAAGTGTTAATAATAACATATAAAAAATTAATTGCGAAAAAAAAGGGAATAATAACTAACCCATTTTTAAAAAATAATCTAAATCCATCTATAATAAGTTGAACATAACTTTTTGAGAGGATCTCGGTTTTATTTAAACTCATAATCTATAATAATCTTTATGAAATATAAAAATTGTAAATAAATTTAAATGATAAGAACCTTAAGTTGATGTTGATAAAAATCTAATGGAGTAATAATCATGGCCAATTTAGATATATATACTCCCAAAAGAACTCAAGACCAAGTAGTATCCAAAATGATTTCACAAATTTCAGTGGAAGAAAAAATTTTCTATATTTCAGAAAAAATATCGAATAAAAAATTAATAACACTCTTAAGACTTTCAAATCTGCTGTTTATTTTATTGCTTTGTCAGATTTTTTTGGATTTTTTTTCTTTTAAATGGATTATTAAAGAATTTGATTCAATAATGATTATTTTTTTGTTTTTGGGGATATTTATTATAATTGGAGGTACAGCTGAGAGTATATTTAGATCCAAAAGAAAAGATTTCTATTTCATTTTATCTGAAAGTAATGTTATTAAAATTTTATTCTCAAAAAAAGGGAATCCTCTACTTTTTAAAACTCCTTTAGGCAATATTCATTATTATACAATACAAAAACGATTTCTTCAAAAGAGTTGTAATTTAATTCTTTATGATTTAGGTTTTGAAAGAATCAATACGAGAAAATTCAAAAGAATTAAAGACCACTTAATGATACTAAAATATTTAGATTCATTAGTTTTTCATTTTGGAAGATTTAATGACCAATGGCTTCTAAAGAGTGGTACGGAACTGCCTATCATCTTAAATATTTCAAAGAAAGATTATATTAAGATAATAAACCGAATAAAACATATCAATATCAGTTTTGGTATATCTACACCTATACTTCTTTTAATAGGGATTCTCTTAGGATTATTTATTAGCGATGTTATTACAAAAATAGGTGTTCTCGTTTCTTTTGGTTTATTTGGGACAATAATTTATGGAACATTAGCTGGTATTTACTTGAAAATCTGGCATGAGTTGATGAGACATTCCTCGATACATGATCAATTGGCCATTAACAATAAGGAGATAAGATATAATGAAATTATATTCCCCCTTAGTCAAGGGATAATGATTTCAGGAGTATATTTAAGTAGTAGGCATACTACTCAAACACCTCAGAGACCAAAACCAAGTATTTATTGCATTGAGATTAAAGATATTTTAAATTTCAATAAGAAGAAGTATTTTGGGCCAATCGATGACTTTCAGTATTGGTTTAATCTTATATATGTTCATATGTTAAAATGGAAAAATGAGAACAGTCACTTGTTTTCAAAAGAGGAATTATATAAAAATGCAATAAAAAGGGATTAGTTAATTTGAATATTTTATTTTCTCCCTTAATATTTTAGCTTTCTTAAAATTTGGAGCAATCTTTAGACACTCATCGCAATAGACAAGAGCCTCATCAGTTTTTCCTAGTGAGAATAGGACTTCTGCTAGATAAAAAGGTGCTCTAGCATAATCAGGATCTTTTTTCATAGATTTTTTAATAAGATTGAGAGCTTTCTCGAAATTTCCTCTCTTATATTCGATATAGCCAAGATGGTTCCAAGGATTCGCAAACTTATAATTGATCTGGATTGCTTTATTTAATGCTTCGGTAGCTTTCTCATATTCACCCGTTTTGCTAAAAATATATCCAAGTTCATTCCAAAGCAACTCGTCTTCAGGGTCCTTTTGTATTAATTCGTTAATAATATCAAGAGCCTTTGTCATATCACCTGATTCAAAATAGCAACCGATTAACGAGATTCTTATATTTTTCTGTTCTTTATCAATGCTTAAAGCTTTATAACAAACTTCAATGGCTTTTGGATAATCTTCTAATAAGAAATGAAGAGAACTTAGCAAATTATATGCCATACTATTCTCCATTACATTCAATGAATCTTTGGCAATTTCCTCAACTTTATCAAATTCTCTTAATTTTAGTAAAGCTGATCCTAATGTATGGCAAACTTGGATCTTGTATTTTATATAATCAAACAATTTTTTATAGTTTTTTCGCATTTCTTCTGCTTTTGATGCACTAATTGTGATTCTCATCATAGAATAATTTTGTATTGGAAATTCAGTCTGTGGTAATTTCCATAATAGCCGTTTTATTTCTTCATTAATTAAAGTTAAAGCATGCGTTAAATTCCTTGAACACTCATCATATTTTCTATTTTTAAAGAGAATGTTACCATAAGCTTGGTTTGTTTGTAAATTATTTGGAGCTACTGCTAATGCCGACTCTAAAATCGATTCTGCTTTGGTGTGCTGTTTATTCTTAAAGTACGCAACTCCAAGTAAAATAAGAAGTGAAGCATTATTTGGGTCGATTTCAATTCCTTTCTTACAAATATCAATTGCTTTCGAATTAAAATTAATATTTAAGTATGCATTCCCGAGAGTTAAATACAAATTACTCTCTGAGGGCAATACTAATAAAGCATATTCACACAGTTTAATTACTTTTTCATATTGGTGTGCCATACGGTGAAAATCAATCATTTTTTGCCATCTATTAAAATTTTTGTATGAATTGGCTAATTCTTCTCGGAGCATTTCCTTCTTATCATAGACGTTTTTAATACGCCGTAAAAATGCACAAACTATTATTAAAGACCATATGATAATGAACGGAATCCAAAATAGCGGCATAGTAGTAATGAAATAGTCCCACCACAAAACTATCCCAAATATACTCATTCCCAGTAAAAAGATGAACCAAATCCAATCAGAAATTTTTGATTTTGTACTTTTACTTGGAATTTCTTTCTTCTCAGACTCTATATTATTTACTTCAAACTCTAATTTATGTGCCTTATTAAAATAATCTTTGAACCTCTGAAGGTCATTCTTTCCTCTGTATGAAACCCCTAATTCAAACCATCCTATAGAATCGGAGGGATTATATTCTAAATATTTTTCTAAACATTCAATGGCTTTATCATATTGTTGAGTTTTATTATACAATCCCGCTAAACTAATACTAAGTTTAATTAATTCTGGACTCGTTTTTGATAAAGCTTCATAGATTTTAATTGCTTTATCGTTATCTTCAATATAATTATATAATGTAGCGAGATTTAGCAATGCACCCGTGTGGTCTGGGTTAAGTAAGACAACATTTTTAAAATTATTTATAGCTTTAATATATCTACCTAACGTTTTATAAATTAATGCTGACATCGTTAAAGCAGCTATATTTTTAGGATCTTTTTGTAAGATCCTTTTTAAAATTGAGAGCGCTTTAATATAATCTTGGTCCTTTAAATATTTGTCAGCTTTTTCTATTGAAGGAACATTCATGCTAAGATTTTATTCTTTTGGTATTAATATTAAATTACCATTTTTAATTATAATTTTTTTTTTTCCTTTCAAAAATCTTTTATAATTTTATCCCTATATATAGTCCTCTGTCTTTCATCAAACCATCTTTTAAAAATTCTGACTTTAAACCTGCTTTAGTCATGAATTCCAGAAATTTATCTGTCTCAAAAAGACCTAATTCGTGTTTTTCGGAATAATATAATGCATCCTTATTTCTTTCAGCAATTAAATAATAAAATTCTAAGATTGAAAGATCATCTTCTATTTTTGTTGTATTTAATCTAGCAATCTTAATATTATCTGTATCATATGTAGTCATTCCTGGACGTCCTGCATCATATATGGATTTTGTAAGCCAAGGTTCAATAATTACAACGCCCCCTTTTTCTAAATGATTAGAAAAATTCTGAATAGTCTTTTCTAAATTATTATAAGTCTTTACATGTCCAATAGAACTGAATAAACAAATAATTATGTCATATTTTTTTTTTAGATCTAAAGTTATCATATCAGCTTGAGTGAAAAGGACATCTTTTATATTTTCTTTAGCAATTTCTATCATTTCGATATTAATATCACATCCAACACAGGAAAAATCATCTTTGAAGTATTCTAAATGTTTTCCAGTTCCACATCCAACATCAAGTAATTTGTTACCTGCTGAAGTTTTATACTTTTTAATTAATTTCTTAATCTTCTTACTTTCTCCTTTATAATCTTTCCAAGAATATATTAAATCATAATATTTTGCTAATTCTTTATACATCATCCTTATCAAATCTCCAATTTATCTGATTATTATAATCCTAAAATTTTACGAGCTTCATCAGGAGAAGCAATTTTCCTTCCTATTTCTTCCGCTATTTCCACCACTTTTTCTACTAACTCTCCATTTGATTTTGCAAGTACTCCTTTCGATAAATAGAGGTTATCTTCAAACCCAACTCTTGCATGTCCTCCCATTTTTATGGATTGCGTAACCATGGGAAACTCATGCCTACCTATAGCACCAACAGAAAATGTTGATGATTGTGGAATGCTTTCAGCTAGAAAAATTAGGTCTCGTGATGTTGCACTAATACCTCCAATAACCCCCAACATGAAATTAAAATGCATGGGCGTTTTAATATAACCTTTTTTATGTAATCTAAGTACCGTGTCAATCATTGCTTTATCAAAACACTCTAATTCATATTTTATATTACGTTTATTCATTTCCTCAGCAAAGTAAGTTATCGATTTTTCAGTATTAATAAAAATCTCATCGGGTCCAAAATTCATTGTTCCACAATCCAAAGTAGCCATTTCAGGAGGAGGTTCTAAATATATTGGTTGTAATCTTTCCTCATTGCTCATTCCTAAAGCTCCTCCTGTAGAAGGTAGTATAATTACATCGGGACATTTCTTCATAATTTCATTTATACATTTTCTAAATCTCTCCTTATCTTGAGTTGGAGTGCCATCATCTTCCCTAACATGCAAATGAATGATGCTAGCTCCAGCTTTATATGCAGAATAGGCTTCTTGTGCTATTTCTTCGACAGTGTACGGTACATTAGGATTTTGTTCCTTAAATACTTCTGCTCCGCATATAGCTCCAGTAATTATTAATTTCTCCATATCATCATCAATTTTTCCATAATTTTAAATTTATTCTCCTAAACATTCAAAAAAGTTATGGTAAAATCTTCATATACTGACATTTACATTAATGTATGAATGAATTTAAAAATACAATCTCCCGTTACCCAATAAAATTATTTATCAAAAGAAATGAACAGAAATGAATAAGAAAACAATCTCGTCAGAAATTAGTGATTCCAATGAATTAAGTAATAGATACTTCCAAGTAGATGTTTTAAAATCCATAATGATCTTTTTAGTTGTATTGGATCATACTATTGCCTATTCAAATTTGTATGGTCCAGGATTTGAATTATGGGAGAGGATTGCCATCCCAATGTTTCTTATTATCATGGGATTCAATATGGGTAAATCTTTTTCAAAATTGGGTGATAAATCCTTAAGGGAGTTATATTCTTGGAGCTATTTTAAAAAGAAATTCTGGCGCTATGTATATCCCTACATAATACTATACCTGATCAGTACTATCTTTGGTTTCATTTTATATGGTGCAACCTTTCCTGACACATTTAATGAAAATTGGTTTTTAGAATACATAGTATTTCAAAAATCTCTTTTAGAAGGACCAGGCAATTGGTTCATCCCTGTTTTATTCCAATCAATAATTATTATGCCACTACTTTATAAAGCCTTTACTAAATGGCCAAAGCTGTCACTTGTCTTGAGTTTCTTGATAGAATTCTTTTGGCATCTAACTATCTTTTTTGTCATTGGAGAAATAACTACTATTGACGATTTACTCTTAGAACTTAATTTTCGATATTGTATTCTGCTATATATATCTGCAATAGGATTAGGAATGTGGTTTTCCAAGAATCAAGATTTGTTTGATAAAAAAAACTGGTTCGTATGGATTTTTTTCCCGATTAGTCTAACATACATGATCGCTTGGGATTTCTTTAGGTTTCGCTTGGCTATTAATGGTGCTAATATTGTAAGAGGAGATTATAATTATTTTACATATATCTATTCTGCACTTTTGTTTTTATTAGCACTGAAATTAATCATGCAAAATCCTAAAAGTAAGTTAGCAAAAGTTTTCACTACTATTAGTAGTGCGACATTTCATATCTATTTAGTTCAAGACATCTATTTTGCGATATCGTATGTTCTCTATAACTCGGAATGGCTTGGTAATCCAGTATTTGCAAATATTTTTGGAATCCAGTCTAATGAATCCTTAGTAAACACTGTCGTTTTGATACTTAATTGGATAATTTGTATATCTTGCGGTGTTCTATGGTGGTACGTTGACAAAAAATTGATTAACTATTGGCAATCTAAAAAGACATAATTCTTTTTTTTATTTATATCGCTTTTTCTCTAAGTAATTCCTCAATTTCTTCTTTGCTATATCCTAATCCGGCTAAAGTTTTTGATAAATCAAGAACTTTTATACATTGTAATGGTCTAACCATAAAATCAGCTCAAAATCACTTATTGCATTCTTTAAAAGATTCATCTATCATATCTGTGGCGAATTCCATATCCTCATTAGTGTGCCTATATGCTATGTAACCGTGGTGGAAGGGCTGAAGAAAAACTTTACGACGAATTAACTGTCGATAAAATTCCTCTCTTATTTCTTTATATTTTAATTCTGAATCCCGTTGAAATGTTATATAAGGCATCCATGGCTCCCCCGAATAAATAGCTGGAATTTTATTATCTTCTATACTATCCTTGACCTTCTTAGCAAAAATATTTCCTTTAGCACGGATATCTTCTAAAACCTTTTCTCTCTCAAGAATTTCAATAGTTTTAAGAGCTGCAACTTGAGCTAGACTATTTGGAAAAAAAGTAGAACTTAAAAACACCTTATCAACTAAAACATCCATTATTTCTGCTTTTCCAACAAGAGTACTAATAGGATACCCATTTCCCATAGCTTTTCCAAATGCCGCAAGGTCTGGTATGACTCCCAAACTTTTTTGCGCTCCTCCCATATCAACACGGAATCCTGTTCGAATTTCATCATATATTAAAACTGAACCATTTTCTGTTGCTAATTCACGAATACCTTCTAAGAAACCTTTATCGGGCATTTCAACTTCTCGACCACCAGGAGTATTAATGGGAGTTAAAATTATAGCTGCGACATCTTCACCTATTTGCTTAATTAATTGTTGAACTTGATCTAAATTGTTGTATTCAAATTCGTGAATATCTTCGTACAGCTTTTTAGGTATACCCGCTTCAATTCCATGGACTTCACTGCTCCAGTTGTGCCATCCATGGTATCCACAATGAAGGACCTTTATACGCTTTGTAAAAGCACGTGCAACTCGAATAGCTGCCGTAGTCGCATCAGATCCAAGTTTTAAAAACACCATTTTTTCACAGCATGGTATTAATTCTCTTAATTTTCTGGCTAACTTGTTTTGAACTTGTTGGGTTAAGGACATACAAAATCCTTTATTACGAATTTGCTCAATAACAGCATTATCGATTTCCTCTTCCCTATGACCTATAATTATTGGTCCATAAGCACATAACATATCAATGTATTCATTTCCATCAACATCAATCACTTTTCCTCCCTTAGCAGATTCAAAAAATATTGGATATTCCCCTTCTACAAAGTTATAAGGGCGTCGGATACCTAAAATCGCTCCAGGAATTAGATTCAAGGCTTCTTCATATAATTTGAATGAATTACTCAGATTTAATTTCTCAGGCAATTTCTCTCTCCATTTTTTCTAATATTATAGCGAATAATTATTAAACATAATTATTGAAGGTTTCTAAACAAAATTATGCTTTAATTTAATATTAAACAAGATTAAACTTAGTTTTACTTTTTATATGAAAACAGAAAAATTGCTCCAATTATAATCCATAATCGATTTATTTTTGTTTTAATAATATTTTTGAGTCAATAGGAAAAGAAAAGCAGTAGGTGTTAGAATAAAATGTCAAATAAATTAGTTTGTAGTATATGTGGCTCGGAAAAAGAGGTTCCGATTTGTTGTGAGAAATCAATGATGGTGAAGGATGGATTTTTACTTTGCTGCTGTTCAAAAGAATGCGGATATCAATCGATTCCTGAATGTTGCGGAATAAAAATGGAATACATTGAACATTAGATAAATAATAAAAAAGGAATAAAAATAAGATTTATTACCAAACTAAGTTAGATATTATCTCTTTTGCCGTTTCGGCTTGTCTCTTACTTAAAATTTTCCGTATCCTTAAATCATTAATAGCATCCTCAAGACGAGTGTCTAAATTTTTAGTTTCCATCAAGTTATTTTTATCAGATTGTGTTTCAACTAATTCAATCATTGCGTTATCTTTATTCATTAAATCACGTAATTTTTGTCTGAATCCTGCTTTAACTTTCGCTTCTACTGGCTTTCCTTTATCAATTAAAATGGGTAAGACAGGAGCTCTTTCGGTTGTTCTATTTGTATTAAGATCTTTAAAGAAGAATATATAAATTGGAATACCAACAATTACATTTTGAGTTTTTATCTCAAGTGTATAGTTATTGAAGAAATTTTGAACATCTGTCATCTCTTTATCTTTAATAGCTTCAATATTATCTAAACAAGATTGTTTTTCAGCTTTTATTTGAGCTACAGTATCTTCTGCTGAAGTTAAATCTTTACTAAGCCCACTATGTTTTGCATCGATTTGCTTTTCAACTTCTGCTTTTTTCCGCTCTAGCTCTCTTATTTTCTGTTGTTTTGTTTTTTCTAGATCAGAGATTTCACGTTGAACATTTTTTCTCAGTTGAGCAATTTCATTATTATATCTACTAATTGAATCTCCTAGTTCTCTATATTTCACATTAATATCTTTTAAACCTTCTTCTACTAAAAAGAGATCGCGATTATTTATTGCGTTTTTTAAAGTATCAACACTATTTTTAATCGAGCTGAGATTATTATTCAATTCTCCTGTCTTGTCGTTTATTTTATATTTTCCTACCTTTACTAACTCTTCTGGAGATTTTTCAATTTCTCGTTCATTTTCTGCTTGTATTTCCTTATTTAATATAGCAAGCTGTTTTTCTTCTTCTCCGGTATCTATTTTAGTATCTCTTATCTTATCTACCTCTTTCCCTCCTTTTTCGACCCATCTTTCACATAACTTTATAATAGCATCTGCGTATGTATCAAGCATCTTCACATCTTTCTGTGAAACATATACAGGGATTTCTGGAACAATTTTTGTTTGATTGACACTTTTAGTAATAGGTCCACCTTCTAATATAAAATATGGTGTAGAATGAGAACTCAAATCATATTGATTAAGGAAGAAGTTCTGGAAATACCCAACTTCACTTGTATCAAATAAAGCCTCTTGTATGACTGTTCCTCGTTTAAAGTTTTTAGATCGTCTTAAGTAATTATTATTATAATTTTGCAATGAATTTAAAAAAGAAACTGGATCTGCTCCCTTTACAACATTTTCTGGTCTAGGTGGTACTTGAGCAAAATCTCCTACACTTAACTTCTCTTGTTTGTTTAAGAGATAACTACAAACACATGCTCTCGTATCAGTTAAAGGAATAAGACGAACTGGCCAGAAAGCTGTCGAAATTTTTGAAATTTTTCCTAATTTTTTAAGCTTTTTTCCATATATACTAATACAATCAATCAATCCCATTGCTAGTTCATTTAATAGAGCAGCTTGACTCCTAGCGGGAGTTATTTCAGAGATATTAATTAAATATGGTACTACTTTATTTACCATTTTTGATTCACTTGATATTTCTATATTTATTTTTAAGACCAATATAGTAATTAAAGTTATGGTTTTGAGTTAATTTTAGAAGATCTCAATTAAAATTTTAAATAAAATAAGAGAAAATTAATATCATTGAATAAAATTAATTTTAAAAATTATTAAATGGTGAAATAATGATTGATAAGTTTCTGGAAGGTAAGGGTGCTCTCATCACAGGTGGAGCATCTGGTTTTGGAAAAGGTGTGGCATATGCTTTCGCAGAAAGAGGCGCAGATTTAGTTTTAGTTGATATTAAAGAAAAAGAATTAGAAGAAACAGCAAGGGATGTGGAAAAGACAACTGGGAAAAATGTAATACCCATTATATGCGATGTTTCCGACTCCAAATCTGTTAAAAATATGACAAGCCAAGCTTTTGAACAATTAGATAATATTTATATTTTGTTCAATAACGCCGGAATAGCAACTACTTATGGAGTTGATATTCTTAGGGTAGGCGAAAAAGTATGGGATAAAACAATAAATATTAACCTCAAGGGCCAATGGATCATAGATAAATTCGTTTGTCGTAGAATGAATCGACAAAATTTCGAACCTTTGAGAGGTAAAGTTATTCATAATGCCTCGCATTGGGGAATAAGTCCTAGTCCTTTTGTGCCAGTCTATAGCATTAGTAAAGCAGGGATCATCTCTCTAAATGAAATCATCGCGAAAACGCTAGCACCTTATATTACATCAAATGCTATAGCACCAGGATTTCATACTACAGGATTCTATGGAAATAGAGATGACATTGCAATACAAGTTATTCATGATACACATGAAAAAACCCCGTTAAATAGGCTTGGAACGATTGATGATGTCGTCGGTCTCGTTTTATTTTTAGCTTCAAGTAAAAGTGATTTTATTACAGGTCATTGTTTCACAGTTGATGGTGGAATAACAGAAGTTGGAGTTCATTCTCATATATAAAAATAACATTTAAACTGAAATGAGGTAATCATTATGGTTGATAAATTTTTAGAAGGAAAAGGAGCATTAATTACAGGAGGAGCTTCTGGATTTGGAAGAGGATTTGCATTTACTTATGCCCAACACGGTGCGGATTTAATATTAGTGGATATTAATGAAGAATTATTGGATGAAACATCAAAAAAAGTAGAAAAGGAGACAGGTCAAAAGGTAATTCCTATTTTATGTGATGTGACAAAATCAGATCAGGTTCAAAATATGGCGAAGCAGGCTTTCAATGAACTTGATAATATATATATATTGAATAACAATGCAGGTGGAGGTTTTGGATTTTTTGATATATTAAGAGTTAAAGAAAATATTTTTGATAAAACAATTGCTCTTAATCTAAAAGGGCAATTTTTAGTTGCTAAAGAAATATGCCGAAGAATGAAGAAACAAAAATTTGAACCGTTAGCGGGAAAAGTTATACATACCGCTTCAATCGCCGGTGTTAAAGTAGATGGAGGAACTCCGATATATTCTATAACTAAGGCGGGTATTATAGCTATGATGCAATTACTTGCTCAAAGTTTAGCTCCAAAAATAACTGTAAATGCTATATCCCCCGGATACCATTTAACAGGTGCTTATAAGAATAATTTAGATGCTATGAAAATGACTATGGATGAAGGTCATGTGAAAACTCCATTAAAAAGATATGGTACTGTTGAAGATGTGGTAAATGTAGCAGTATTTCTAGCATCTCCAGCTTCAAATTTCATTACAGGGCATAATTTCATTGTAGATGGAGGAATTGCAGAAGTTGGAGTTCAAGCACATTATTTTGAATCAGAGCTATAAACCAAGATCGTAAATTTAAAATTTAATACCATTCAAAAATTAATTAGAAAGTAATTTCAAATTATTGGAGGAATTGAAATGTTAGGAATGTTAGAATTATTTTTTGTAATAGTCCAATTGATTGGGGTAGCGTTTCTTATATTTTTTTGGTTATATTTTTTGTTAATTGAGAGAAAAGATCCTGAAAAATCACAGATATATATCGCACATGAGAGCTCATTTCCGCTCGCAGACTTACTTTGGTTAGCACCATGCTTGTTAATTGCTGCTATTGGGCTAATAATAGAACAGAGATTTGGAATTTTCTTTACAATTGTTTCTGGTGGCGTACAGATATTTTTAGGATTACTAGATCTATCATTTAATCTACAACAAGGTCAGTATAAAGGAACCAAATCTGACACGATTTTAAATATCGTGATTCAAGTATATTGCTTTATAGTTGGAGCTATATTTCTCATTTATGGATATCTTAACTTATAAAAATATTTCTTTTAAATATTTAATATATATTTGAAGGTAAACCCATGAAAAAAGATAAACTTGTCAAAAAAAAGCCCTTTAAAGACAAAATTGCGTTTCTAATAGGAGGATCAACGGGAATTGGAAGAGCTATTGCAAAAGATTTTGTAGATCTTGGTGGTAGTGTACTAATAATTGCCCGACGGAAGGATATCTTAGAAGAAGCTACTAAAGAGACAAAGCAAAAAATATCATATGAATCTCAATTTGTAGTATCTAAATCCTGTGATTCCACTGATATGGAGATGTTAAAACCAATATTAGAAGATGCTATTAAAAGTTATGGAGCACCAGATTATTTAGTTAATCTTGTAGGGCATGCTATTCCTGGTTATATTGAAGAATATACCCTAGACGATTTCAAAACTAATATGAATGCGAATTATTATGGGCAATTAGTTCCTACGCTCCTAATACTTCCAGAATTTATGAGAGAAAAAAAAGGTCATATCATCTTTTTCTCGTCGATGTTGGGATATATGGGTATG
>JBHLLJ010000091.1:0-13645 GCA_048885705.1 Candidatus Hermodarchaeota archaeon
AATAAGCTTTTCCCATAACCCATAAAGCACGAGAACATTCAAACATCATATCCTCAATTTCTATTTCTTTATTCACTGCAAGATCAAAAAAGGTTTGAGTTATATCTAGTTCTCTTAATATACTTTTTTGGTTTTCATTTTGATAATTAATATTTAAGATCTTAGTATATTCCATAATTAGGTTTAAATCATCTAAACCAAAATGCTCATCTTCCTTTTCTAAAGCATCTTCTAAATGTTTAATTTTAAAGTGAAGATACCTTATCCTTCTCATGGTTTCTTCATCAAAAATCATGTTAGAACCAGCATTTTTCAATAAATTTTGGTTATATAACAATATTTTGTATTTCTTTTAAAATCTTTTGATGAAATTTTTAAATCCATTAAGAATTTTGAAATATTAGTTACTAAGATAATCATTAAATTTTAAAGAAATATATTGTAAAAAAATAATTAGAAATTGACAAATAATAGTATATTCATTTTTGAATTTATTTCTGGTGGTGGTTTTGCTCATACAAACATACCAAATTCACTTTTTTGTGAAGGATTTGGGATGTTAAGGTCGATTATAGCAGACTTTAAGGCTTTAGATTTTGAAATTCAAATAACATTAGATTATCGAATTTGGTTTTTATCCAAATATCTTCAAGCTGATATTATAAGAAAAGTTGAAAAAAACAATAATTTTCAAACAATTTTCAAGGAATTAGTGAAGAATAATAAATATGTGTTTATCATTGCTCCAGAAACATCTGGAATTCTTTATGAATTGACAAAAATTGTTAATAATTATGACAAAATCATTCTGAGCACAAACTTAAAGGGGATAAAATGTGGGACATCAAAAATTACCACATATAAATGTTTTAAAAAAAAAGAAATTTTAGCTCCAAAAACATATAGAATACCTTTTAAAAGGAATTTTTTAGATTTAAACTTCATTATAAGTAAATTTAGAAAATTAAATACCCCAATTGTTATTAAACCCGAAGATGGAGTTGGAGCAGAATCTGTTCATTATTTTGAAACAGAAAATCAAATAAAAAACTTTTTTGAGAATAATGATGCACGGATAGGAGATAAAAAGAACTTTATTGTCCAAGAATATATTAAGGGAAGGAATTTAAGTCTTTCATTGGTAGGTTCCTCAAGTTTATATATAAACCCCTTATTATTGAGTGTAAACTTTCAAAATATTATTAATGAGAATAATGAAATTGAGTATCTAGGTGGATATACCCCAATAGAAAATTATCAAAAATGTCTTATTCAGTTATCAAAAATCATAAAAAGAATGAGAAATCTTAAAATTGAAGGATATTATGGCATTGATTTCATAGAACAAAGAAATAATTTATTTAATTTTATAGAGATTAATCCTAGATTAACTACATCATATATTGGATTAAGAAATGTTCTTAATATTAATTGCGTTGAGCTAATTTATAATTCTAAGATTAAAAAGATTGAAGAATTTGAACTTGATTTACAACATTATTCTTATTATACTCGAATTGATTTTAATTACAGTTTTAATGAAGAATTAGAATATTGTAAAGAAGAACTAATTCCTAAATTGATGAGATTAATCCCTGAATTTATAACGCCTCCTATTTCACTTAATGAATGTAATAAATACTCCTGCTTTATCGCAACAAAGACAAAGGACTTGCTTGCATCAAAAAGGAGATTTAACGAGATAATTCAGTCTTTTGAAAGTTTAAATTTCAATGTCCTTAAACCAAAAAAACTAATATTATAGTAAAACCGCCATAATGTATTATTAAGGAAATAATTAAACTGCTTTCAATTTTTAATCCTTTTTTCGCACATAAGCTGTATGATAATAACCATAATGACCAAACTTGAAAAATAATCAATAGGACTTTATCAAATAAATTAAATACACTTATGTTTAACAGATTAAAAAATTTAAAAGTATAATGAATTATGAGGAAAAAAATCATTGGATATAAAATAATGGCAAAAGAAACTAAGAAATCTACTGTATTTTCATTTTTTTTATAAAAAAGTCGAGAAATACTCTCAAATATAATAAAAAATATGAAAAAGTTCGCTATAAAGCTTAAACTGATTAATATCTGAAAAGAAAAATCAAAATTATATTGGCTAATCTCCATAAAAAATAATAAGAACGAATAATAACCATTTAACCCACAGAAAATTGTACCTATTATGATTATTAATATTGAAATTATTATTGAGAATTTTTTATCTTTTTTTTCAAACTGGATAAATCTTTTTGATGTAAGCCACATTAATTTACGTAATATTGGGGATTTAAGCTGTCTGTGCGCAAAATCGGGGGTTTTAATCGTTTCAATGTTATTTTTTAAAGAGCTATATGCATAGACCCCTAATTCTTTCAAATAATATTTTTTATTTTGTTTTTGCTCTATTAACTCTGACAATGTGTCTAAATGATGGTAAATAGTTCCAGTACTTACTCCAAGTTCTTTTTTTAGTTTTGTAAAAGTAGTATATTCATTGTCTCCAATTATCTTTATTATTTTTCTTCGAATTTCATGACTTAAGGCATAATAATAACTTGCTTCTACATCTTGTTCATTGGATTCTTTTTCAGGTTCATTGGATTTATTAGAAATTATTAATTACCTTCCATTTTTTTTTCATTTGTTAATAGCATATTTAATATGTTAAAAAGTATCAATAGAAATCCAACTACTCCCAAATAGAAACCAATACCAGGATTTGGGAACGATACAATTTCCTGAATAATATAATCAATAAAAAATGTTAGAAAAAATCCTAATCCAACAAGAAATATTATCACAGATTTAATTTTTAGTTCAATTTTATATAATACTAAGATACTCGCTATTAAGCATATAATTCCACTTAATAGTGGAAATATATATAGAAAAGAGTCTTCTATAGCTATGATGCTACGGATAAGATATTCCTCAATTAAATTATATTCAGAGAACCAAGAAAAAAATTCTGATAATATTAACACTAATGAACCAATAAAACCAATGATATAGCTATTAATATATTTTTTAAGTTCCATTAATATTCATTAAAATTTTTTGGTAAATTAAAAAATTATAAAAATTCGAAAAGAATAATATTAAAATAAAATTAGAAATTTTTAATTTTTCTTAGTTTTTGATCATTAATCGTAATAATAAAATGAGTAAAATGTCATCTCAATCTAGTACGGAAATCGAAACTGAATCACCCCCTTTATTTAATTATTTAATGCAAGAAATTCCATTAGAAGATATAAAAGATTATGCTTCTCCTAGACGAATCAAATCCATAGATTTTGTAAAAGGATTTGCAATTGTTTTTATAATATTAGCTCATACTGCACAAGGATGGCTTGATGCAGATTCAATGTATTTATATGGACTTCTTTTTGCCCTTCTAGATATTCTTGGTCCCTCATTATTTGTCTTCCTTTCAGCATTAAGTGTAATATTCAGTATTAAAAGAAAAGAAGGTATCTTACACCCAAAAATTATACGAAATCAAGTTTTTACTCGTGGGATTGTGATGATTGCATTAGGAATGCTTACTAATATAATAGGTGTTGATTTAAATACAGGTAAGGTAATTGTAATAATATTTGGGTGGAATATTATTACCTTTATTGGATTTTCTCAGATTTTCTCCTATTATATCTTAAAATTAAAGAAATCTAACCGTATTATAATAGGTATAATAATAATCGTTCTCTCTCCCTATTTAAGGGCTATCCTTTATGAAGGTAAGGAAATGGGTAATGTATTATTAAGTATTTTACATTATATAATTACATCTCCAACACCTCATTTAACACTACTACCATGGATCTCTATTTCTTTTATTTCTACTATTTTTGGTGAATATATCTATGAAGCAATGAATAAAAGTACAAAAAATGCTTACATTGGTATGTTTAGGATATTTTTTGTATGGGGAATAATTTTTGTTTTAGTTGGCATTTTTGTTCCTTTTCCTAATGGGCTAAATCTTATGGATTGGCAACCCGGTTGGGCTCTACAAACTCCAACTTTTATGGGAGGTGCTATAGAATTATCTGAATATCCTCATTTGGATTTATTAGAAATTGCCAATAATCAAGATTATTTTGTAATTCCTGGAATGCCGAATTTCTTAATAAGAGGAACAAGTGGAAATATGTTTTATAATCAAGGTGCCGCATTATTAATTATTGCCATCTTCTTTTATTTTATTGATATTAAAAGTAAATCCAATAGCCTCATAAATGTACTAATATATTTTGGTAAAATTTCCCTAAGCCTATTTTTAATACACTTTCTATTTATTCCACTTTTCTTTAATCAATTTGCTATAGCCTTTTTCTTAATTGTTGTCTTTTCTTATGTGGGGTTTTTAGGGACTTTTATGTATGTTTGGATGGAATATGCAAAAGGAGTTGGTTCACCTGAATGGTTGATGGTACAATTTGGTAGAGTTGGTCAAAAATCAGGTGAGGCAGTTAAGAAAACGACAAAAAAGATGTATGCTAAAATTAAAAAGCGTGAAAAAGTAAAAAAAATGGAAGATTTCATGAAAAAATTGAGTAAAGACAGTGAAAATGGGAAATCAATGAAATAATTATTTTAGACCACTTATTGAATAAATAATGTGAGATTTTTAATGTACAAAACTCGAATGTTTTTCTTCATAGCTTGTATTGTCAATACTTTCTATTTGATCTTGACATTCATTTTTTTTTATTTTTTACATAGTCCCCTAATGAATATTAATGAAAATGATTTCTTATCATTTTATTATGCTGGCTTGAATGTGATAGAGGATTTACCTAACTTATATAACTCCTCACTTTCCCCATTTCCTTTTAGGTATTTGCCTCTTTCTGCTTACTTCTTCACTCCATTTTCAATATTGGGTTTAGAATTAGGTTATTTTGTTTTCCAAATTTTCAATTTTTTTCTAAACATCTTGATACTTTATATAATTTTCAAGATTCTTCAAGTTTACAGTAATTTTTGTAATGATTCTATTTTTAACTATAAACTTGATGCTTTTAAAGAATTATTTAATAGAGAAGAAAATCAATCAATTCTTCATCAAAATGCCGTTTTTTTAATCGCTTTACCACAATTTATGAATTATTTCTTGGGGCAGATTAATATTTTAGTATGCGTTTTCATTCTTTCTTCCTTATATTATTTCTTAAAAGGAGATCTTAAGAATGAACTAATTGGAGGGTTTCTATTAGGTTTAGGAATTCTCATTCGCCCTACACTAATTTTAATTTTGCCATTCCTATTAATTTTTAATTTTAATAGAAAAGAAAAGAAGATGGTCTTTAAAATACAGAGAACTGCTATTAGATTATTAGGGTCTATAATTTTAATTATGCTCTCGGGAATTTATTTTTTAATTTATCCACAGATGCTTACCGATTTTATTACTGTCAATCTCACTGGAGAATATACTTATGCAATTGAGGGTGGTCTTGAAATAAATCCATCATTCAGTCTAACTCGAATTCTATTAATTTTATTTCAATTGACTAATATAGATATAAATGGATTTTTGGTTTTTATAATAATAAGCATAGTGATCTTAATTCCAATATATTATTTTTATATTCAAAACTCTGATCACTCTTTGAAGTTAATCGATGGATATTTTGCAGGGCTCTTAATTTTGTTAATTGTATATTTTGATTCTTGGCCTCATCACATTGTTGTGTTAACTCCATTTTTGATTTTTTTTCTTCTCATCAATAAGAATTTCAGATATTATCGAATGATCAAATATCTTCATTACCTTTTAGCCATATTAATGGTTGCTTTTTGGGGACTTTTTTATTTAACCTATCATTTTTTTCCTTTTAACCTTGGAGGATTAATATTATTAATGTTATTATACTACTGCTTAGTTGTATATTATGCAAATCAAGTTAGATGAAATCTAAAAAATATTTAATAAATCTAATCTTAAATATGGCGCTTTTTACGTATAGAAAGAACTAACAATAATAATAACAAAAAGATTTTAATATGTTTAATGTTCAATAATATTAACAATTTTTTGGATATTATTATTTTCAGAGTACGATAAAGAATGTCGATGGTAATTGAAGAAGAATTTAGTAACGATCTTAAAAATGATACAACCAAACGTATTGATTCAATAGACTTTGTGAAAGGATTTGCATTGGTATGGATAATATTAGCTCATGGTGGTGTCAGTTGGCTTGATGGAGATTGGGTGTACATCTATGGACTTGTTTTTGCTTTTATGGATGTTTTAGGCCCTTCATTATTTGTATTTCTTTCAGCTCTTAGTGTTGTTTTCAGCCTTAAAAGAAAAAGAGAAATAGTAAATCCTAAAGCAATCCGTAATGGAATTTTCATAAGGGGAGGAGTTATAATTATTATAGGCATGCTCTTTAATCCCATGTCCTTAATGACTTCAGGTATTGCTGTCCCCTTCCCCGCAAGTTTATGGGGTTGGAACATATTAATGTTTATTGGATTCTCCCAGATTTTTTCATATTATGCCATAAAATTGAACAAAACTACAAGGGCAATAATTGGTATACTAATAATTTACTTTTCTCCATGGATACGGGAAATCCTCTATGAATTCAAGGATATAAATAGTGGTGTTTATATTTTACATTTTATTCTAACTTCTCCTCTTCCTCAAGTGCCAATATTACCATTCTTAGCAGTTTGTTTCATGTCTACTATATTTGGGGAATTTCTTCACGATGCAATGATAAAAGGGACAAAAAAAGATTATTATAAGTTATTTCGAATATTTGCTATTTATGGTATTATATTTACATTATTAGGTATATTCTTAATTGCTCCTAGAGGAGTAGCCTTTAACATATGGGAAACTGGTTTAAGTCGAGTTATTCCTGGAACTCATTCATCTCTTGGAGATCCGTACAATGTTATTGTACGTTCAGAATATTTGCATATTGATCTATTAGAGATTGCTAATCGACAAGATTATAGTTATTTTGCTGCAATGCCAATTTTTATGGTCAGATGCACAGCTCAAAATATGTTTTATAATCTTGGTGTTGCATTTTTACTTATTGCTATATGCTTTTATTTTATTGATATAAAAAATAAAACCAATGATGTTGTAAAATTAGTTCTATTTTACGGAAAAACAAGTCTTTCTCTCTTTTTAATTCAATATTTATTCTTACCACTATATAGTGGCCAATTTTCGATTATATTTTATCCAATTGTTTGGGTGGGGTATTGTGGATTTCTAGGATTACTTATGTATATTTGGTTGGAATTCTTTGGAGGAGTTGGAACACCTGAATGGATTGTAAGAAAAATCGCAAGTACAGGAAAGAAAAAAGGATAAGATGTGAAATTGATCTGTCTTGGGATAAATTAAAAAATAATAAGGCTATATTATAAAGATATAAATATTTTAAAAAGATATTAAGATAATAACAAGCGATGAATTAATTATTATTAAAGTTAATTCATAATAAATACAAATTTAGTAATTATCATTCAAATACAAATCTTAATTATTAATCTTATTCGAGTGAATTAAAGATGAACCCAGATTCTCAATATAAATTTAAAATTACCCTCTTTGGTCCTGGAGGAGTAGGTAAAACATCTCTCTTATTACGTTATATAAAAGATTATTTTAACGATGACCTTAAAAAAACTATAGGAAGTAATTTCCTTATTAAAGATGTTGAGCTCGAGGGTAAAAATGTACGACTTCTTCTTTGGGACATAGGTGGACAACCTCAGTTTCATAAACTTAGAACTATCTACTTTAAAGGTAGTAATGCCGCTCTTGGTGTATTTGATTTATCATCTAGTCAAACACTTTTAAAAATACCGGGTTGGGTAAGTTCTATTAAAAAAACAGTAAAAAAAACTATACCGATGATACTTTTAGGTAATAAAGTTGATTTAGAAAGAGAAGTCGATCGAGAAGAAGCAGAAGATTTAGCTAAAAGGTTGAGTTGTGAATATATGGAGACTTCAGCTAAAACAGGAGAAAATGTTGAAATGGCATTTGAAAAGATTGCAAAGGCTTGTCTTCAAGATATAAGTGAATAATTCCTCAAATTTTGGAATACTAATTAATAATATTTAATCTTTTAAGTTCTTCTAACAATTCTTCTGAATTAGTAAATTTTATACAATTTATACCTAGTTCTTTGGCAGATCGTATGTTATTTAAGCCATCATCAATATATAAAATCTGTTTAGGTTTACACCCCGCTTTTTTAATCGCATATTCAAATACTTTAGGATTGGGTTTAATTAAATGAGTTTCGTGTGATAAAATTAATTCATCAAACCACCCAATAAAGGACCAATTTTTCCTTAATATATAATCCCAGTGACTAGAATTGACATTAGATAGTGCAATTAGTTTGTATTGATTAAGTTCTCTGATTTCTTTAATTATTTCAACTACTTTAGCATTGTAACCAGATATAATACTATTAAAAGCATTAAAAAAATCAGATTGATCCAGCATACAGACTTGGAGGAGATCACAAGCAAGTTGATAGAACTCATCATCAGTCATATTGCCTTGATGATACATATCAGATTGTCTAAAAAATTCTAACATTATTGGAGTTTGAGGTTTATTTAAAGGAGATTGAATAATTATCTGATTATAAAAGTTAGAAAAATCTAAATCAATTAGTACTCCTCCTAAATCAAATATAATTGCTTTAACTTTCATAACAATAAAAAGAGGTTCTTTATGCTTAAAATAACAGATCACATAAATATTTTTTTAATAGATATAAAGAATGTTCTTAATGTCTGAAGTAAACTCTCGTAGAGATCCTTCTAAAAGGTATTGGTAATTTATATCTAGGGAAATTCCTCGTATCTTCTTCGAGCATTTCGAGCAAATTATCTAACTTAACATTATTGATCTGTTCTGACGTTTGCTTTTTTGGACCAAATGGTTGTCCAATCAATCTTTTTCTAATAGAAATTGTTTCATTCTGTTGTTCATTCTTTCCAATAATTAACGTATAGGGGATCCATTCGATTTCAGCTTGCCTAATCTTTTTCCCAACGGTTTCCTCTCGATCATCAAAATCTGTTCTAACCTCTTCCCCATTAAGGATATTAAGTAATTTCTCAGCATATTCATTCTGTTCATCACCCACCGTTATAATTCTTACTTGTATAGGAGATAACCAAGTTTTAAACCCCGGAACGATTTTATCCTTATTGCGAATACCAGATTCGATCAAACCCCATAAAATTCTTTCCACCGCTCCAGTTGGAGAATTATGAAGAATTATTGGATACTTTACTTGACCATCAGTGTCAATGAAAGAGATATTATATTTTTCCCTCTGTATACCATCATTATCAATCATATACTCCAAGGAACTTTCAACATCAATCTGATTTGTAGCTAAAGTCGCACTTTTATCATCATTAGACAGTACATTTCTTTCAAATTTTAAAATATAATAATAATATCTTTCTTCCCATAATTCTAATAATGCTGGGTATTTCTCAGTTTTTATCAAATCTATAATCCAATCCTTATTTTCTGAGTAAAATTCTTTTGTCACTCTGAATATAACAAAAGTTTTGATACCTAAGTCTTTTTCAAGTTCTTTGATTAACTCATATTGTTTTATAAATTCCTCTATTGAAGATTCTATGTCTTTACATAATGTATGAAGATCTGGCATTATAAAACCTCGTAATCGTCTTAATCCCGATAATTCACCTTCTTGTTCTCTTCGAAAATCATATTGTTCATATTCATATGCTCTTAACGGAAGATATTGATGCTTTAAATTCATTTGAGAAAATAAATCAAATAAAAGAAAATCACTAGCATATCTTAATAGATATCTATCGTTTCCAGATTCAAGCCAATAACTTCTTGCTGGGAACCGAGCAGTTTGAGCAGTCAATTTTTTTTTCTTGACTGTATACATAATTGGAGTATCAATAAGAATTGCACCATAGTCTATTAACCTATCTTCTATAAAATTTTTGATCAAATTCTTCATTATAACTCCTTTTGTATACCATCTTAAATTTCCAGCATCAGTATTAGCATCAAAATCTGCTAATTCAAATTCTTTCATAATTTTTATATGAACTGGTTCAACTGCTTTGTCAATTATTCTTGAGCCTAATTCTGCTTTTAAAAAAGAATGATAGTTTTGATCTTTTATTTCTTTTGGTGCTATGACTTTGTTATTGTCATCAAATTCTAAATTTAACTCCTTACCTGAGGTTGTAATAATCTTAAATACGGAATTTTTTATCTGTTCTTCTGGTTTAATAGCTAATTTTACATCTCTATACATTTCAGCCATTTCATGGCCTAAACAGTTAATTTTAAATGACTTATACCATCCAAATGGAGAAAATTTAGCTTCTATTCCCCTCTCTTCTAAATTTTTTGCTATTTTTGGACAGACTTCCATAGCATTTTGTTCATTGCTAAGAAATTTACTTAAATGAGCCCACGGATAAATTAAGACTTTATTAATGTGATACATGCTACGATCTTTAGCGAGTTCTAAAATTTTTCTTTGCTTTCCTTTTATTTCACCACTTTGAATCTTTTTATTATATTCTCTTACTTCTTCATTCTTTTCTCTAAGTTTTTCTGGAAATCCAGTAATTTGTAATATTGCGGCTTCAATCTCATCTGCTCCTTGTTTTGCTATTAAATTAGTATCATAAGTATCTTGATCTTCAACAGAAACGAAACAAACTAGGATTAAGCCTTCCATTTTTATAACTTTTTCTGAAAATTCTTGAGGATTGCTGGTAGCTTCTTTATTTTTAACGACTTCTACATCTTGGGAATGAATTAATAAAATTTTCATGATATATCCTTATATTAGTCTTTTAACCAATACATTATAATAAATTCTAAATATTTTTCTTACTTTTGATAAATAATTATATTCAAAATTCAAATTAATTATTATTGAAATTAATGTCTATTATTATGAATCTTAAAAAAGCTTTTTCAGACATAACTGAGTTATTAGAAATATTATATCAAGATAGAGAAGAGATTTTGAAATTATCTCGGGATATAGTTAGAGATTGTAGTATTGCTATAAAAAGTGTTCATAGAAAAGAATTTGATAAATTTCATAAAAGAATGAACGCTGTTAAGGTTAAGCATGCAGATTTGCTAAATTTAGTAAATAAAAATCCTGGGATTTTTTTCAAATATTTGAAAACTCCAGAACAAGAATTTGCAGAATCAATTAGTTTTTACTCAATTATCAGCGATGAAGAAATTCCATCACCTTTCGAGTTAAAGATTAATCCTATAAATTTTTTGTTAGGATTAGCAGATGTCATTGGAGAATTGCGAAGATATGCTTTAGATAACATTAGAAATTCTCGAGTTAAAGATTTAAATTCTATTTTAGAAAATATGGATACGATTTATAATTATTTATTTACATTGGATTATCCTGGTGGAGTAACTCAGGATTTAAGACATAAAGTAGATATCGCAAGAAATTTAATCGAAAAAACAAGAGGGGATATCTCTTTAGCAATACAAATGGATGATCTAAAAAAATGTTTTGAAAAAAATCTTTAAAATTAAATATGTTTTTAATGAATAAAGATGAATGATCTTAAAAAAAAGGTTTTAGTCGCTGGAACGTTTGACCTTATTCATACTGGCCATATCTTTCTTATCAATGAGGCCTCAAAACTAGGGGATGTATATGTGGTTGTTGCTACAGATAAAAATCGTGAATTA
This sequence comes from Candidatus Hermodarchaeota archaeon, assembly GCA_048885705.1. Classification (GTDB taxonomy): domain Archaea; phylum Asgardarchaeota; class Lokiarchaeia; order Sigyniarchaeales; family SOKP01; genus Loki-b32. Next base: position 11,767 of record JBHLLJ010000091.1, read on the forward strand.
TTTTCTGGTGAAAAACCAATTGTCCCCCAAGAACAAAGATTAGAAATAATAAAAAACCTAAAAAACGTGAAAGAAGCAAGGTTAGGCAGAAATGATAATGATACCCTTAAAACAGTACAGGAAATTAATCCAGACATTATTCTTTTAGGTCCTGATCAAAAATATAGTATAGAAGTACTCAAAAAAGGACTTAAGGAAAAAGGGTTAAATAATATTGAGGTTAAAAGACTTGAAAAATATTATGATAAGTATGAATTACATAGTTCAAGTTTAATAAAAAAAAAAATTATTGAAAAAAGTAAAAGAAAAACCTAAAAAAATGTTCAGAATGGAGAATAACGATAATATTACTTCAGAAAACTATGCAAATTGGTTTGCCCTCTATCACCTTTGCCAAATTATTGGAAGTCGGAAAGCTATTCATATCAGTAGTGTTGAATTTGGCAAACTTCTTAATTTGTCTCAACAAACAGCTTCTAGAAGGATAAATCAATTAGAAGAAATAGGTTGGATTCAAAGAAAGATTATAGGAAAAGAACAAATCATAAGAATTACAAAAAAAGGAGCAGATATTATGCTTTCTATGTATAAAGACTTAAAACAAATTCTTGAAGAAATACTAATAGTTGGAGAAGTTACTGAAGGAATGGGAGAAGGAGGATACTATGTAAGAATTAAAGAATATTATGAGCAGTTTAAAAAGAAATTAGGTTTTGCTCCTTTTTATGGAACATTAAATCTTCAATTAAGTGATCTTAATAAGGAATTATTAGAAGAAAATTTAAAAAATCGAATCCCTGTCAGAATTATAGGGTTTGAAAAGGAAGAAGATAAGGAAGGGGAACGAGTAAAACGGACATTTGGAGCTGTAGATTGTTATGATTGTATTGTATCTCGTTTAGATAATCAGGATAATAAAGTAAATGCTGCTATCTTAAAAATTAAAAGAACCCATCATAAAAAAAATATATTGGAAATTTTAGCAGAACCTTTCCTAAGATATAAACTAAATTTAAAAGATGGGGATAGATTAAGGATAGAATTTCATAAAGAATAAGGTTCTTTTTATCATATTTCATTGTCCTTGCTTTTCATTTTAATGTATATTTTTGCAATCCTAAAAAGAAATGTTGCTATAACAAGCCACATGAAGACAAATAAAAAAAAGTTAAAGAAATCATAAAAAAAACTGATTAGAGATACTATAACTAAATAAAAGAGTCTCTCTGATCTTGCCATGAGTCCAAGATCGAAATCTTCTTTAAAAAATACTTCTGCTCTAGCTCTAGTATAACTAATCATAATAGATGCTAAAAAAGATAGTAATACAATAAGTTTCATATCAAATAAATTCCATAAGGTTTGACTTTGGGTATAAAGATACAATCCTAAGAATATAAAAAACTCAGAAAACCTGTCCATAATTGAATCAAAAAATCCTCCAAATTCTGTAGATTTATTAGTTAACCGGGCAATTGCCCCATCACACCCATCCATAATTCCTGTAATAAAAACTGAAATAGAAAAAAGTAAAATATTTCCAAAGATGGTCAATGCGATGAAGCACAAGATAGAAAAAAAAAACATGATGGTTGTAGCCAAATTTGGAGTGATACCTATTTTAATCAAACTTTTTGCGATTCTGTTTATTATTGGCCTAAAAAGGTATCTAATTCTAAATTTAGAAGGCATTTTTCACATTATTTTATAGGATAAATTAAAATATATTTCACATTATAAAATAACATAGTTTTTTTATTTTGGATATTTTAAATGCATAAATATTTGAATTAAACAATAAGGAGATTGAATACTCTTGAAATTACGCTTGATTTTGAAAACCAAAACTAAGAAAAATAAAGAAGTATTGCTAAAATTA
>JBHLLJ010000092.1:0-13417 GCA_048885705.1 Candidatus Hermodarchaeota archaeon
TTTTGAGTCGTAAAGTTCTTTTCCTCTTTTTTGAATAATCTAGTTTCGCTAGAAGTTGCTAATCCAAGAATTTTCGCACAAATATATATATTCAACAAAAGCATTCCTAAAGTAAGCCATGGATTAATGTAAAAAGATAAAGCTAGAAGGATTAGACATATACTTGTGGGAATAAAAGCATATCTTAAAACGACCCAAACATAAAGCGAAGTTTGAAAATCATCTTTATATATTGGATTATAGCCTACATTTTTGAATTCTTCTGAAACAATTTTTATAGCCTTTTTTTCGCCGTCTGAACCAACCAATCGAGGGAATGCAAGTCTTTCTGTTATTTTAAAAGCATTATCTAAATCAAAATTCTTATCAGAAAATGCTTGATCTGACACTTTTTTATTTAATTCTTGAAGATTCATTTTTGAATTTAAAATCATATCTTTTTGTTATGTATAAAATATTTAAACCACTCGATTGGGAGGGATTCTTGTACTCTTTTTAAAAAATCTTCGATGGTTAATATCCCTAAATTAGAAATAATTTTAGAGATGTATTGAGGAGGTGTAATATCGAAATAATAATTGTGAACTTTTAAGGAGTTTTGTTTTACTTCTTTGTTATAAATTTCTTTTGAGGGCTTTTCTTCAATTAAGATTGGTTCTCCGAAATGACTTCTTAAATTGTATTTAAAAGAATCGCATACAGCATATACACTCTTCCTATTTTCCTTTCCTAGTAAAGCTAAGGGATAAGTACCAATCTTATTGATAATTGAACCATCCTTTAAGATACTGTCAACACCTATCAACACTAAATCAACTTGATTAATGAATTTTCCAATCGCAGCATCAATGATAAGATGGGTTTTGAACCATTGAGACAAAATCTCGGCAGTTTTTCTACCCTCTAACAATGGTCTGGATTCAAGAACAAAAATTTCAATGTTAAACTCTTTATTATTTAATAATAAACTGATAATAGTTGAGCTATATGATATTAACATTATTTTCAGAGGAAATCTACGTTCTTTTAGAAACGTGTGAAAATTTAACTCTAAAGATTCAATTCTTTTTTGTCTACTGAAATTAAATTTATCTAAGCGTTCTTCTATGATATTTTTGTTAAATTCTGCTAAATCGTGAATGACACATCCTATTGTATTAATAAGAGGTGCCATACTTGGACGAGCATTAATTATGTGTTTTGATAAATCATTGAATTCCTCTTTTATATCTTCATAAGGATCAAGGGTCAGGCTAAGTTGAAGTTTTATTATTTCAAGAGCTTTATCAATAAATTCATTTGCACCAGAAGTATTATCCTCTTTTAATTCTCTTAGTAAACCTTGAATATTTTGGATTTGCATACTATGAAGCCTTTAGTTAACAATAAAATTCTTGTCAATTATATTTGGATTAATTAAACATAATTTAAAAATACAAACAATTAATAGAAATTTTCAAATATTTGGCAGATTGCTAAGACAATCCAACGAGGAACATCTTTATCCTTAATTTTTAATAAATTTAGATCTCATAAACCATTTTCTAATTACTTACCTCTAAATGTAATAAGAACAAATTCTATCTGAGGTTAAGATTTCGTAAATCCTAAATAATAAAGCATGTTAAGTTTTGGAACAATAATAAAGTACTGGAGCAATAAGATTTTATCAATAGAAAATATAAAGAAAAAAAAAATTAATTTTTTAAAAATTTTATATAGACTTCTACCAACGCCAAGTTCTACCACATACAGATGCTTTGAATTCGTAGTAGGTCGCAAAACTGTGTTCGACCCCTGGTTGATTAGCAGCCACCATAACAGCATAACTTTCTACAATGTAGTCAACGTCAACTACTACCAGTGCATGTTGACCAAATTCAATATCATGATCAATATCCATCGAACTTGTAAAAACGAAGGTACCTACAGGCAATTGTTTTTTCCCGAATAAATCCAAGATTGTGATAAAGTTTACTTCAAAATTATTATCTACAACACCATCAGTTCTGTACCATCCAGCATTTGCTGCCCAATCACCCTCACCTGATTCGACATCATCGAATGGAAACACACCATTAGTAATCTCGATATCATCAATGTACCATCCCATATCAAGATAAAATGGATCAGTCCAATAGGTAAAGAAAAGCTCTATATCGTGTCCCCAGACTTCAGATGGTAATTCCATTTCTTCTTGGTACCATCCGTAACTGAAGCCTGTAAGTGCATTCCATCTTCCTGCAGCAACATAATCTGGCGGATTAAAACCATCATCACAGTTTGGATTGAAATGTGGTTCTGGAAGATCTGATGTTGTCCTAATTCCTGCGAGAGTATACCATTCATCCATTTCAAGGTCATGGACTTCTACATAGCCATAATCAAAATGTTCTTCGATCTCATAGTATGTCATGAACTTCAGCGTTGCTCCGGTTACAGGTATGGAAAATCCCTGACCCAGTCGGAACCATGAATATGAGGTTCCATCAGAATACCATTCCCAAGTACCACTATATGCTGGTATGCCGCAGTAATCATCTCCGTTAAATTCTACTTTAAGCATTGATGCTCCTTTCTTACCGTGGAATTCGACATAGTTCACTGTATAGGGCAATTGGGATCCATATGGATAGTTGTACCCATAATTAGGATATTTTCCTTCGACATACATATCAAACCAATCATACCAAGAATTCCAAGTATATATCATTAAGGGTAAGCTATACCCTTCTGTGTCAGCAGAACCTATATCCAGATTATAGTAGCCATAAATTCCACCACATATACTTGGATCATCGAGGTAAATTGCAATAGCCCAATCCTGGAAGATTTCATCGAATGTTTTGGTTTCTCCGCGCGCTTTAAGCACATTATTCCATCCCTCTATTCCATTGGCTTCTTCAGCCACAAGATCCTTTATTAATGGTGCCCCTCCGTAATGCTCGAACATATAGAAAGTAAACAGGAACACTGCCCCATAATTCGACAGTTCATTTTGCCAGATCACTAAAGAAGTATCCCACCACCAAATTAAATATTCCGATAGATGCCCTGGTGAGAAACCGTAACCACATAAATACTCAGCCATCATTGAGCACCCTTCACTAATCCAAGAAAGTTCATCATAATCATTGTCTCGATGGACAAGATGTTGAAATTCATGTGCAAATGTTTGTTCATATTGCAATGGAAGTGTCCAAAGTCCATACCATTCTTCGGTTGGGTCACCGAGTCGCCTCCACCATTGGTAAGAATCCATGTGGAATATATTTGCATCGTTGAGTTCAGCTACATAATATGAGTAATATCCCATTATAAACCAAGGAGCGTTTACAGGATCCCAGAACAGTCCATCTCTGATGTTAAATATTAAAATTTGAATTTTTTCGTCACCTAAGGGACCTGGTCGGGGTAAATAATCTCCGAAATAGTTAACAACTTTATCATGTATATTCTCATCAAACTGCTGCTGGATGTGTAGCAGATCTTCTCCAGTTATCCAGTCACGATAACCGGGTGGTAAATAGTACCCATCATTATCAGGATCAGGAGCGTCCCACTCTTCTGCGTCAGCTCCTTCTGCACTCCATGGATAACCAAAATACCAAATATCATCATTAATAAAACCTGGAGTACCACCGTCATCATGTTCGTCTGGGTATGCCGGATCCAAAACCGTGTTGTTCAATCCAATCCAAATGTTGCAGTGAACTCCTGGTAAAACGCACTCAAAAGTCTGTTTGTATGATACTTCATAATAATCGTCAGAAACAGGTACAATCCAATCATTCCCGGTGTCGCGTTTTGCACCCTCTAGAAAGTATGCTGCAAAACGTGGGGTGCCATCAATTCCCTCTAAATCTCCACCTGCTCTAGAATCCAGAATTTCTTGTAAAGAATTTGTAGTTTCTCCTTTTGCATAAAAGATCACTGGACAGCTAGCAACATTTATAAAGATGAAGACTGTTAGTAGTACAAATAATTTTTTTCTCATTTTTTCTCATCTTTTTTTTTAAATTTTTAATATATTTTTCCATTTTTTTGTTCAAATATCTTAAATCTTATCAGGTTGTAAGATATTACGAACATCGCCAAAAGGTCATAAAATTTCTCTAAGTGATTTATACCCTACGAAATTACTGACAAATTTGTTGAGATTATATTATGTCGATTATATATAAATCTTTTTTTTCATTTTACAAAATTGAAAAACAAAGAATTAATTTGCTAGATTGATGATTTAAAAAGATTAGAAGCAATATTCTTAATTTTAATTTATGGTTTTTCAAAATTTATAGGATCGAGGTTAGAAGATTTAGCAGGATGAAGACTAATATTATCAAAATTGTTTATAAGATATCCTATCATATTGATTAAAGGAGTCATACTAGGGCGTGTATCAATTATTTTTTTTGATAAACTCAAGATTTCCTCTTTAATGTCTTTTTGAGGATCTTGTATTAGACTAAGTTGAAATTTAATTATTTCAAGAACTTTATCAATAAATTCATTAGCACCAGAGGTATTATCCTCTCTTAATTCATTATTAAATGGTCAATATTTTGAATTTCCAAATTGATTTGCCTTTAAGAATCTTTCAAATTCTTGTCAATTATATTTGGACTAATCACGAATTCTTTAAAATACAGGCACTCAATAATAATTTTTAAATATCCGGCAGATCACTAAGGCAATCCAGAACGGAAGATCCTTATCTGAATAGCTTGATGCTGATTATTAAATCCATATTTTTCGATAAGAAAACTTAATTGTCTATATATTTCTATTTGATCGTAATTTTCTTGGGACTTTAAATCCTTCTTACCACTTGAGTATTTCCATGGATTACTTGCTGTTTATTAAATAAATAAAAAAAAATTTTTAGAAATTATTCTATTATTATTTCCATTTCATAATGTGTTTATGTAGAGAAAAGCTATAGTCCGCAGGACCAGTTCTAGGTGAAATTATTGCAATCATATTTGAGTGTCCTAAAGTAAATGGGAATAGCCAGGCAGTACCATCTGATGCATCATCAAGGTTCATGTCCCACATAAAGGTATAATATGTTTTTCTTCTCCATGTACTTTCTCGCAATAATGTGACCATGAAATCACATTTTGGATATGGTGTGTAAAAGTTTGTAACAGGAATTCCGTCAACATCCACATTTGCGATCCACCATCCAGCACCTAGAGTATTCCAATCAGTCATATAGTGGAAACCAAGTAAAATATCTCCACTATAAGCTGAAAGATCAAAACTCATTGATATCCATCCACCACTATCTCCTGTAAGACCCGGAAGGTTGGCTACAATATCTGCTTTCGCACCAGAGTCGTGTAAGTATGTAGTGTTTGCATTTTCTAATGATATCCAAGTTTCTCCTCCATCTGTGGACACTTGAACAAATCCAAAGTCCCAATAAGGTTCGATATTGTAAATAGTTTCAAAAGTCAATGTACCTCCACCTTGAATATCTGCTACATGTAGGAAATCAGCTAAATTAACATTAGGTGGGGTCCATGTATCCATTCCTTCCCAAGTGAAATCGTCAAATATCCATCCAGGGACCTCTATATCATTTTGACCATTAAATTCGAATCCTGAGAAAAATCCGCCTCTTGGATTATCGAATCGTATGTAATCAGATCCATATGAACTAACTAGATAAGTTTCTGTTAAAGGATAATCATCATCACATACAGTATAGCCAAAATCAAAGCCAGTTAAATCTTTAGGCCATTTATCTCCTGGAGTATAACCTTCGTTATCCTCAAGAGAATAAACAAGAATATCCCTAAATTCATCACTGCCTAAATCAATGGTATCATAGTTATAGAGTCCACATCCTGGCGAATCTGAATGGATTAAATTAGCAATACGCCAATTATGAAAGACTTCATCGAATGTTAAACCAGCCCCAAAATAATCAAGAGCATTTTGTATTCCCGGGAATCCCGGTACTCCTTCCTTCATATAGTAGCTTAAGAAATCAGAACCACCATAATGGTCGCTGAGGTAACATGCCCACAAAAATGCTTGACCATAATCGGCTAGAATATTATCATTGCCTTGCTGGTCACCCCATTCTGTAAGGGAATTATCTGGAGTGGCTAAGAAATAGTTTATATCTCCTACAGGTACACCATAACCACAAAGAAACTCCGCAAATGTAGAGAAACCCTCATTCATAATTAATAAATCACCAGGGACATAATCTGAATGAAGAAGGTGCTGATACTCATGAGCAATCGTTCCTTCATAAAGATATGGACGATCGACAGGTGGAAAGTCTATATCAAGTATTTCAGAATGCCAAACATGTCCTTCAGGCCCGATCCTTCTATACCATTGATGGGTATCAATAGATATGATATTTCTATCACAATACGCTTCAAGTGAAGAAGAAAAGAAACCAGCGATGTAAAATCGAAAGTCTGTATAATAAGCAGCATCTCTAACATTTGAAACTAAGATAACATTTTTACCAGCAGGATCTTCATAGTATCCTGGTGGAACATAACCCCAAGCATCTAATAATGAATTTGTGCCATTATGGAAATCGGGAGTACCATAATATAAAGTATCCGTAGAATAAATATTATCATCAAATTCCAATAATAAGTGATCAATTTGTTTTTGTGTAATTTCTGGATAATTATAAAAACCATCTTCATCTTGGTAAGCCGGATCATTGCAAGGATGATCCCCAGGATATAATCTATCAGGTAACGTTTGCACCCAAATCTCTGTATTAGTACTTTGTGCTCTTAATTCAAATTCAGTAAAGAAATAAAAACCATTATAATCATCAAGTGATAACCAGAACTTTGTCTCACCTATTGATGAGGTTTTTACTACGCCTGTGTTTAAGCTGTCTAAATTTATACCATAGTCAAATCTATCAGGTGAATAGTCAATTCGTAATGCCTCAGTATCATAAGCTTCAATAGCAGGACTCGCTTTGGTTGTTAAAACCAGTGAAAAAGTAGCAATATTTATAAATGCGAGGACTAAGAGTATTACGGTTATTTTTTTTTTCATTTTTTTCATCTCTTTTTTTTTTAAATTTTTTTATATCTTTTCCATTTTTGCTGTTTGTAGATATCAATTTTTTTTCAAATTGATTATATTACAAACGAAGCCAAAAAGTCATAAAATTTCTGAATAAGGATTTACACCCTACGAAATTCTAGACATTTTCAGTTATTTTTTTTTATATCGTGTTATTTATAAATTTTTTTTTTTCATTTTACAAATTTGAAAAGCTACTAGGCCAATATTGAAATTAGAACAATTTACTTAAATGTAAAATAAAAAGAGTTAAATAGACATTTTTGTATCGGGTTTATGAAATTATACAATAATGTATATACTAAATTAGACAAATATGGAAAAAAGAAGAAGAGGATCGAATTCATTTTATCAATTTCGAATAAATCTCTTATCAAATTATTATTTAAGGTTGAAATAACAGTATTATGGATAATTTTCTATACAATAATCTTATCAAGCAAAGTAAAAGAATTTCTTAGAATATTAAATCTTAAAAATTTAATGTTATAATTAATTTAGAAAAGTGATGATTGAGAAAGATTTTAATCACATGAATGTCAAGGACATCTTATTCATTAATAATATTGCTTCTATTGCAGTAATTGGACCTTCTAAAAAGAGAGACTATTTCTTTCTAAAAAACCATGCACAATATTTTAAAGGTCCTGTTTATGCGGTACATCCCAATATTGATGATATACCTAATTTTAATAAAAATTATATCTTTCCAACATTAGAAGACATCCCAGAAGAAATAGATTTTGCCTTTATTGCTGTTCCACCATCTCAAGTACTAAAGACAATAGATTCTTGCGTTAGGAAAAAAGTCAAATTAGTAACTGTTTTTACTTCTGAGTTCTCTGATTCTGGCACAGAAGAAGGTATAGCTTTAGAGAATGAATTGTTGAAGCGAGCACAAAATCAGGTAAGGATTTTAGGACCAAATGGGATGGGGTTATTTTATCCAAAATTAGGCATCGCATGGCGTCCAGGATTTCCAACAACTCCAGGAAATATAGGATTTATCGCACAATCAGGTGGTATTTGCAATATTGCAATATATGGAGCAGAGACACTTGGTATTAATTTTTCGAAAGTATTTTCATTTGGTAATGGTGCTGATTTAGATTTTGTTGATTTGTTATACTTTTTAAGTAATGATCCAGAAACCAAGATTATTTTATGTTATTTAGAGGGTATTAAGGAAGGCAGGATTGAAGATTTAAAAAAAGTTCTCAATCAAAATAAAAAACCTATCATTATATTAAAGGGAGGACAGTCTGAAACTGGATCTATAGCAGCTAAAACCCATACAGCGTCGATTTCAGGAGACAAGCGAATTTGGGAATCCTTTCTTAGACAATATAATATAATTCAAGTTAATTCTTTAGAACAATTATTATATACAGCACGTTTAATTGATTGTTATGGAATTTTCAAAGTAAAGAATTTTGCAGTTTTAAGTATAAGTGGAGGATATGGTGTTCTTTTAGTTGATCTATTAGAAAAGGAAGGGATGAAAGTACCTCCCTTCTCTTCTAAAATTCAAGAGACATTAAATTCAAAATTTTTATTACCAGGAACTAGTTCAAAAAATCCTTTAGATTTAGCAGCACAGTTTTTCTTTGAAAATACTGTATATAATATCATTGATCTCGCTTTAAGTGATGAAAAAATTGATGGTTTAATACTAGATTTACCGAGTTTTTATTTAATTAACGTCTTTAAATCGAGGGATAATATATCTTTTGAATCTAGTATAATAGAGAGTTTAAATTTAGGTCATAAACATAATAAACCTTTAATTCCCATAATTCAACGAGTAAGTCGTCTTGAAGAAAGGGAAAAAATCTCAAAAAAGTTAATTGAAAAGAACGTCCCTGTTTTTGGTGATCCACTTGAAGTAATTCCACTTCTTCCAAAGATTTCAAATTATAAAAGAAAACTGTAATATTCTTGATTACTTTTCTAACTTATCTGCTGTTTTTACATAATCTTCTTTTAAATTTTTTTGGCTTTTTTGACCTACAAGTAAGATATGAATTTTTATGTTAGAGTGATTTTATTTACTTGAGAGACGATATCAGCAAATCTTTTTCCTTCTGCTGCAGAGATCCATTCAATGATAAATCTATTATCAGAAATATTATTTTTCTTCATCCAGCTTCTAATTTTTTTTTCCCTCTTTATAGCAAAATCATTACCAGAAATATAATGACAATCTTGTGGATGGCATCCAGTCAACATAACAACTCCGGCTCCACGGTTAAAACAGTGTTTAATGAAGGAAATTTTTACTCTTCCTGAACACATAGTTCTAACAATTCTCGTATTAGTTGGATATTGGATACGACTTGTTCCAGCTAAATCAGCTCCAGCATATGAACACCAATTACAAGCAAAGATCAATACTTTTTCTGAAGCATTTTCACGAAGAGCTATATCAATTTGTCTAAGGATCATGGCGTCCGTAAAATTTGTCATGCTTATAGCATCTGTAGGACAATCTGCTGCACATGTACCACACCCTTTACACAATACTGGAAGAATTCGTGCTGGTGTTTTTTTCTCTCGATCAACACTAATAGCACCATAAGGACAACGAGATACACAGGTTCCACAACTAGTACATTTTTCTATATCTACAAATGCATATAAAGGTTCTACATGGAATTCCTTTTCTGAAAGTAAATTTCTACAGCGTCCTGCTGCTGCACTAGCTTGTGTTACAGTTTCTCTAATATCTTTTGGTGATTCTGCTCCACCAGCAATGAAAATTCCATCAGTTGGAGTATCTACGGGTCGTAATTTTGGATGTGCTTCAATATAAAAACCTTTAGAATCTTTAGCAACGGGAAAAGGAATAGATTCGGATGTTCCTTCGACACCAATAGAAAGGACAACTAAGTCAAACTCTTCAGAGAGGATTGTTCCTGTACTTATATTTTCAACAATAATATTAAGATTTTTATTTATGGGATTTTCTTTAATTTGACCAGGTCGTCCACGTATAAAAAGAACACTTTCTTCTCTTGAACGTGAATAAAGCTCTTCAAACCCTTTGCCAAATGCTCTAATATCAATGAAAAATATCGTAACCTCTACATCAGGCCAGTGTTCTTTAATTAAAAGACTATCTTTTATACTTTCCATACAACAGAAATTAGAACAATACGGATTAAATCGTTTATCACGCGATCCTACACAATTAATAAAAGCTACTTTTTTTGGTTTTTTAAGATCACTGGGACGTACAAGTTCTCCATTTGTAGGTCCTGCAGCATTAATTAACCTTTCAAATTCAAATGTTGTTATCACGTTAGAATAATTACCCCATCCATATTCTAGGAGTTTAGAGGCATCAAATAGTTCAAATCCTACTGCGATAATAATAACTCCAACTTTATATTTAAAAGTTTTTTCTGAATCCTCATAATTTATAGCTTCTTTTTCACATTCAGGAACACATTTTCCACAAACTAAAGGTGAGAGACCTAAACAACTCTTTTCATCGATTATATAACTAGCTGGTACTGCTTGAGGATAAGGGATATATATTGCTTTCCTCCAACCTAAGTTGCCAGAGTATTCATCAATAACGTTTTCAGGGCATATAGAGACACAATCCCCACATGCCGTACAGAGATTTTCATCTACATAGCGTGGATATTTTTTAATTGATACCTCAAAATTACCGATGTATCCAGATATGTTTGTAACTTCCGCACAGGAGATTAAATTAATATTTTCATGATTACCCACATCAGCCATTTTAGGTCCTAAAATACAGATCGAACAATCCATGGTTGGAAACGTTTTATCGATGAGGGCCATCTTTCCTCCAATAGTTGGGGCTTTTTCAACAAGGACAACTTCATAATCGTCAGCTAAATCTAACGCAGCTTGTATTCCTGCTACACCTCCTCCAATTATTAAGACTCTTTGTGTAATAGGAACAACAATATCTTCGATTGCTTCTAATAGTTCAGCTTTAGCAATAGCCATTTCAAGAATTTCTTTAGCTTTTTTGGTTGCTTCTTCTTTTTCTGAAAGGTGTACCCAACTACACTGTTCTCGTATATTAGCTACTTCTACTAAAGAAGGATTTATTCCAACTCGTCTTAAAAGCTTTTTCCATGTTGGACCATGCAACCTCGGGGAACATGCCGCAACAACTATCTTCTCTATACCTTGCTCTTTAATTGCTGTTTCGATTTCTACTTGCCCAGGATCAGAACAAGTATATGTATTAACTTGAACGAGTTTGACCCTTGTATCTTCTTCAATTTCTTTAGCTATTTGATCAATATCGACGATTCCACCTATATTTTTTCCGCATTTACATAGAAATACCCCAATATTAGGTTCAGGTTTGCTATCTCTTTCAGTCATATTCTCAATCACTATCTTTATTTTCTCTTAAAATTTTCTTATGCTGTGCATCTATTCGAACTTGTTCTATTTTTTTGCTAAATCCTTCTCGTTCATCTTCTACAAATTCTCCACATATAACAATCCCTTTCTTGAAATCAAAAGTAGCTTGATGAGGAGGCCAATCAAGCTTAATCCTAATTTGTTTTTTTAACCAATCTAGCATTTCAACTGCATCACCCAGTTTATTTTTAGAACCATATTGGACAAAACATGGTGCAAGCACTTCTATAAAACTGAATCCTTGATTATCTATGCATTTAAAAATACTTTTTTGTAATCTAAGTGTGTCATATGCTGGCCATCTAGCGACATATGTCGCTCCTGCTGCCGCTGCTAAGTTTACTAAATTGAAAGGAGGTTCTACATTTCCATAAGGGGTTGTTGCAGTAATATCACCAATTTGACTTGTAGGGGCTACTTGACCGCCAGTCATACCATATATATTATTATTGATGCACAGAACGATTATTTCTACATTTCTTCTAGCAGCATGGATAAAATGATTCCCACCAATAGCAAATAGATCTCCATCTCCCGATAGAACTATAACTTTTAATTTAGGATTTGCTAATTTTATACCCGTTGCAAATGGTATAGCTCTCCCATGAGTAGTATGGAAAGCAGGTGCTTTAAAACAACCACTGGATCGACCAGTGCATCCTATTCCGGATACAATGGCATAATCCTTAGATGTAAGTCCTCTTTCTTTTAAACAATATGTAATTGATGTAATTACAGTTCCAATTAAACATCCGGGACAAAAAATAAATCTCTTTAAATTTAACATATCCATTAAAGGATGACCAGCTACTTCAGAGTGGTTTGATATTTGATCTGATGGACTCATATGCTAAACCTCCTTCATCAATTTTTCATAAATAAATTTAGGGCTAAATGGTATTGTAGTTGGAATTGTAATACCAGAAACATTAAATAAATGTCTAAATCTCTGAACTTCTCTAATTATCATACCATAGTTCATTTCAGAGACGATAACCTTTGAAACTCCCATTTTCCCTATTCTTTCCATTAATTCGTCAGGAAAGGGCCATAAAGTTTTTAATCTTACAAGGCCCACTTTATACCCTTTTTGTCTTACTTGTTCAACTACTTCTGGAATCCCTCTTGCATTAATCCCATAGGCTAAGAATACAATATCTGCATCCTCTAAATATAATTCCTCCCAATCATTAATTTCAGGTCTAGCTTTCCTAATTTTTTCACAAAGCCGTTTAATGAGAACTTCTGCCGCCTCTGGTGTCATTTCTGGGTTACCCTCTATATCATGAGTTAAACCTGTAACATAAAAAGAATAGTTAGTTCCTGCTATTGCCATTCCAGGTACAAGATCCTCATCAAAAACTTCAAAAGGATTATATTTCTCAGGTGGAACTTGAGGTTTTTTACGTTCTATCAATTCTATATTTGAATGGATATTAACAACTTCCATCATTTGTCCTAAAATTCCATCTGAAGCAACAATTACAGGTATACGATATTTCTCAGATAAATTGAACGCATGGATGGTTAAATCATACATTTCTTGAACTGTAGATGGAGCTAATACAATTATCTCATAATCTCCATGAGATGCGTATCTTGTCTGATATACATCAGATTGAGATGCGTTTGTAGGTTGTCCTGTACTAGGACCTCCTCTCATTATCGTTACAATTACCGTTGGTGCTTCTAACATTACGCCTAAACCTATACTTTCAGCCATAAGTGAAAGACCTGGTCCAGATGTTGCTGTCATAGCTTTTATCCCAGCATATGAAGCTCCAAAGCAACTTGTAATTGAAGCCAGCTCATCTTCCATTTGAACAAATGTTCCATTAACTTGGGGAAGACGTCTTGACATATAAGCAGCAATTTCTGAGGAAGGTGTAATAGGATAACCCGCAAAATATAAACATCCTGC
>JBHLLJ010000093.1:0-13263 GCA_048885705.1 Candidatus Hermodarchaeota archaeon
AGTTTCTAGTATGCGAGGAGGGAGAAGTCGTAACAAGGTAGCCGTAGGGGAACCTGCGGCTGGATCACCTCCTATTATTCTTTACTTTAGTATTAGACTTTTCATTAGTTGTTCTTATTAAACTTTTATTTATTTCTTATATTTTGATTTGAAATTAAATAAATTAAAAAAAAATAATCAATTAAAAGAGTAAAGAATTTTAATTATTGTAGTTTCTAATACAAATTAAATGTTAAATAAAAAAGGGCCTGTAGATCAGTGGAAGATAGTTTGGTTTAGTTTCATACTAACCTTTAACGCTTGACTTGCATTCAAGAGGTCACGGGTTCAATTCCCGTCAGGTCCATCCTTTATTTTTTAAAAAAATGACTTTAGAGTTTATCCATATAAATTTATTTTCAAGGTTTGTAAAATATCTTATTTAAAAATCAGAAATTTTTTAATTATTATTTAAATATTCATCATAAGTATGAAATATTTTGGATTATTAATGTGGATAATTCTATTTCTTCTTCAAATCACAATAGATATAGAAGAAATCTATAATTTTATATTAATATTCTTTGGAATTGTATTGTTAATCATAATTCTTGTGTATGTTCTTTTAACTTCAAAACAAGATTAGTTTCTTTCTTATTTATTTCTTGAAGTTACAATTTTAACAATATCACCATCTTGTAATTCATAATTTTCACCTAATCTCTTTTTAGTTTTAGCATCAATGCCAAACATAAAATTATCAGCTAAATCAGTATGAATTTTATCTCTTACAAAATCTCTTAGAAGCGTTCCTTTATCCACTAAAAATGCATCTGGTAAAATATTCCCTTTATTATCTGAATAATTGTTTATATCTGAAACAGGATAAACACAAATTTGATTTGCCATAGAAAATGAAGCATAATCCAGTGCAGATTGAATTCCAGTACCCGTATAAGGTTTCAAAATTTTATTTTTTATCTTTTCAAGCATCTCCAATTCATTTGAGTTCAACTTGCTTTTATCTACTATCTCAAAATCACTTGAACCGGGAATATAATTGATAATATTACTTTCTTGATATTTTCGCAAAAAGTGTTCTGCTAAAGCGCTACACGGGATAATTGGGTCTGAATATTTTTTTTTTAACTCTTTTAGATTACTTTCACTAATCTCTTTGTCAATTTTATTTGCTATTATCAAAATCGGTTTAGCTATCTTCCTTAAGTTTTTTGAAAATTCCAAGAGCTCAAGATCTGTCCATTCAGCTGGGTTTTGACTCGATAATTCAGATTCTTTTAGTGATTGAACTATTTGTTGTTTTGTAATTTTTACTCCTGAAAGTCTATCATGTAGTGATTCAACTAATTTTCTCTTTTCTGTTGATATCACTTTTGTAAATTTTGTCCAATCTTCTCTTTCGATGATTTCTTTAAACCATAAATTTATTTCATTTTCTAAAAATAAAATATCTTCATATGGGTCATTTACTCCTACAGATACTAATTTTCCAGATTTATCAAGAGAGCCAGTAATATCAACAATATGTAGAAGAACATCAGCTTTTATTAGGTCATTTAAGAATTTATTGCCTAGTCCTTTTCCTTTATGGGCATCTGGTACTAGCCCAGCAACATCTATCAGATTAATTGGAATAAAACGCATTCCATCAATACAAATAGAATTTTTTGGGGTATCCATTATCTCTAAATCCTTACATAAACACTTTGTTTTCACATAAGCAACTCCGATATTAGGTTCTATTGTTGTAAAAGGTATTTCACTCACTTTAGCATGTGTTAAACAAGCTGCATTTAAAAATGTGGTCTTTCCACTGCTAGGTTTTCCAATAATTCCTATAGTTAATACCATATGTATATTGAATCTTGATCTCTTAAAATTATTCCTTTTTCTTCTGTAATTTATAGATACGATTGATATATTCTTCTAGTTTTCTATGAGAATCAAATTCAAGACTATTTTGGGGTATAATTTTCTCAATCTCAGAATTATTAATTTTTTGGTTTTTTGAATCAGATTTATTATGTTTTGATTCATGACCATTTTCTTTTTTTTTTCTGAAATTATTTGAGAAGATATTTTTACATATGTCAATAATTCTTTGATGAAAATCATAAATAAAACTTGATTTCATTTTGGAAATAGGTACAAAACTTTTTTCAACTTTATTTAAAATAAAATTATTGTTTTGCATAATTTCGGAAACTTTTAGCGATTCATGTTTGATAAACGGGATACTTAATAGGAAAGGCTCTTTTATTGAATTGGTTCTTATAATACATTGACCTTCTTCTAAAATCGATAAGAAATTTCTATTCTCAATATCAATATTTAGTAAATCACACATAATTTCTTTTTCAATATGATTTTTAAAAGTAAGAACAACACCATTATTGGCTAAAATTTCTTTACTTATATTTGGACGTGTAGCTAATGTTATTAGACATTCTCCTGTACCTCTTTGTAATAAAGCTATGTCTTCTAAATAAGTTGTCAACTTGCTCTTTTTCATTAAATCTTGGGGCGCAAAATATTGAGCATCTTCAATAATCGTGATATGCTGAATTCCCTTAAAATCATAAGCCCCTTTTGTCAAATTCTTATCCCATAAATATTTCAAAATCATATTTAGAAAGAAAAGGGCATCCTCCTTCTCACCGCCCAGACGTATGATTGAACTAAGATCTAATAACACATTTTTTTTAAACAAATCATTTATTTCAATTTCATTCCTATTTTCAAATAAATTTCTTAATGGTCCAATCGAGAATCTTCTGATTCTATTTTTTATACTAATTAGAGTTTGGCTTAACATAGGGATTTGAGTTTTATTCTTTTTAAGATATTCCTGACAGAAATATTCGAAGCCTTTCCAATTTTGAAAATCTTTACTTTCACATACTTTAACTAAAATTTCGACTAAAACCTTTTCCATTTGTGGAGTATATTCGGAATTTTCTTCCAAAAATTTTCCACTCTTTAAGATGTCAAATATTCTTTCAGCATGAATTATTGGATTTACTTCTCCTGGATTAAATATATTTATCGAAAAATTCTCACCTGGCCATAGAATGAGAACATCCTCAATCTTTTTTTGAAGAAAATGATATTCTCCTTTAAATTCAACGAGAAAGAATGGAATTTTGTATATTCTAGTGAAATTAATTAAAAAATTTTGAAGAAAATTACTTTTTCCTGTACCAGTCGCCCCACAAATAAACATATGCTTCTCAAGATCTTTTAAAGCTAGATAAAATTTCTGTTTTTTAGCTTTTCCTTTCAAAACTCTACCAATAGGAATATCACCATTCTTATTACTCAATTCAGAAGGAATTTCAAGTTCTATAATGTTCGCATCAGTTTGTAAGATGCTCAGTAAAAAAAGGATAATTGAAGCACTATATAATATATTGGCTAAATTAAATAGTATTGTAGGGATAAAAAAATCAGGCTCTTTATCTATAAAAAACTCAGAATTATTGTTGAGAAAAAATGGTATATTAGTAATGAAAAATATGGCGGCACTAATTAAAATCCCCAAAATCAAGACTTTTATGCGATTTAAATAATATTTTCTTCTCTTATAGGTATAGAAAACAAAATTTATACAGAAAGAAATTACTGTCAACCATAAAAAAATTAAAATGGAGATCATAATTGAATAATTTATCCTTATATTTTTCCTCAATTTTAAAAACAACTATAAATTTTAAAAAAGCCAAAAATCAAGGCTTGAAATATTTTTCGTAAACTTTTTTAATTTTATGAAAGAAATAGAAGTTGAATTAAAGGATAAATCTAAAAAATATTGTCAATTTTGTGGATCAGAAATAAAACCTCCATCCGAAGATAAAACCAGTGGATTTTCCCAAGCCTATTTTGAAGAAGAGGAAAGATTGAATAAATTATGTAAGATCTATTCTGAATTTAAATATTTTATAGAAAATGATGATGAATTAAAGGAAATTATGAATGAAGTGAGGAGCAAGTGAGAGTTTATTTAGAGTGTGGTAAAGAGATCAACAAATCTTCTGATCACGCTTAGGATTGTGCTTAACTTCGGATTGAGAAATTAATAAATAAGATCTATTTAGAAAAAGAGAAGAAGAAATCCAATTTAACTGAGATTTAGGTGTTGATGCTGAAGGAAATTTTTACATTTTTAAATTCAACGATTTTATTTCAATAGATTATGAGTTTTGATGATTATTTTTCGCACTTTAAATAGTTATTTATAGAAGAGTCTTCGCTATAAAAAGATTGGTGATGTGATCTCTTGAAGATAGGGACAAAAGTTTCATTAATCTTAGCTTTATTAACTGCAATCTCCACATTCTTAGGATTTGCTGCAACCGGATTAGCTATTTCTGTTCCAGGTGGCGGTGGAATCCCTTAAAAGTGCGGGATATCAGAGATAAGGCTAAATATAATTTATTTTTTTTTAAAGTTTTCCAAATTTGCTAATCGCCTATTTTTATAAAAACCATTAAGGGTAATATGGACGGATTTCAAACAATGAATCTATATATAAAAACTCAACCCTTTTTTTTTCCTTAGGTTAATAAGATTTATATTATTACTAGCTATTCCCTTTCTAGATTTTCCAAGAGCAAATTTTTTTCAGGTGCTGAATAAAATGCAATTTTGCATTTTTTTTGCGACTTTTCTGTCAAAACAGAAATTACAAAATATATACGAGAAGCTTCTTCTCATCAATCAAAATTTTAGGGAAAACATTTATAAGGCATACTCCGTCACAAATTTTTCTTAAAAAACAAAAAATAATGAAATGATAATCAAAGGTACTGAAAATTCTAAGTTTGAATCTGAGAAAAGAATATGATAGAGAATGATCTTTCAAATGATATAGTTATTGATGAATTATTGAGGATATATATAGAATTGAATCATGAGATTAACATAATAAGGCAAATTTTCATAGAAACATGAAAGAAAGAGATTTTATAAAAAATAAATGATAATATTTTTGATTTAAAGAAAAAGTTATAATGGCTGTATATTTATGATTGAGGTAAATATTTTACGCAATTTGGAAGAAATGGGGGGAGAAAGGATGAATAAGAGTATAAATATTTTGTATAATTCTTTACTTGAGGAAATTAAAGCTTATCTAAATCTAGACCCAATTGATAAAAATGTCCAAGTAACAATTAATAAAAGTGAATGTTCAAATATCTCAAACTCAAGAAGTATCTTCAATATTGGAGTTAAGAGATACACACAAAATAATACTTTAAAGATAGAGATTGGTGAGGATTATAGTAAGTTTCTAAATTTCATCTTACTTCGTGAAATTTATAATGTATTTATTCCAATCCAATTACGAGATCATGAAATAGTGCAATTTATTATTAATAAGATCATTATGACTAATCTTTCTAAATCCCCATTATTGAATGAGTGGAAATCTCTTATTAGAGAGAATATTAAGGATTATGATATATTATCTGAAGGAATCAGTCGTTTATTCCTATTTGATCGATTTGATAAATATTTAAAGATCTCTAGAGAAGGAGCACCACATGATCCCATTCAATTTTTCTTTAAATATCTTAGAGAGAATATTCAAATACTTGGTGATAAGTTTGAAGATATATGTGGGATATTTCTGCAAGAATTTTCAAATTATAAATCAAAATCATTGAATAATGATAAAATTATTGAAGCTCTTAGATGTTTAATCTCAATATTCTACAAAGTGAAGAGTTACACTAATATACTTAATTATCAACAGTATTTCCAAGAATATAAAGAGAGTGGTGAAATACAAACTGATCTAAGCTTAAGGAAATTCATAAAGAATATAGATTGGATGAAAAAAAACAGTTATATAGCACCTTCTTATCAGTTAAATTGGAATGTGATAAATGTTAACTTAATTTGTGTATTTCTGCGGTTTAATCCATTCTTGGAAAAAGCAAAGATCTATCATATAATTAATCAGTTGCCTTTTTTTGTGGCTCCTAAAATTTCAAACAGTAGTTTTGCTGTAGACATATCAGGATATGTACTAATCCCCAATGTCTATTTAGATGACTTTTATAAATTTATTGATAAATTATTAGATTTTGGCTATATAATTAAGCAGTATTGTTTATCTTTTAACAAACACAGGCATAATGTAAATTTAAATTATCTAAGAAAATGCTACAAAAAAAATCGTATTATTAATCCTGATCACACTTACTATGAAAAGCAAAATGAAATTGAATTTAATACAAAGCTAGGTCCTGATTACTATAAAAATGAACTTTCTTTACTCGATTTTTTAATACTTGATAGAATAAGATTTTATTCTGTGAGCGGGTTAGGATTTGAAAGGAGAAATGATATAATAAACGAAATAAAGTCCGATCTTTTTGAAGGAATAATTTCAGCACGATCGAAAATACAAAATTTGAGAAGTATTATTAAAAGATTTAGTGAAGCTGTTGATCTAAAAAATGAATTTCTACTTTTTTTAGAGTCTAATCAAAAATTTGGTTTCTTTTTTATTAAGGAAATGATTGAAATGACAATAAATTTTTCATTATTAATGGAAACAGTATTAAATAATAACCCAAACATTAAAAGCTCCTCCCAATTTCATGCTATAATTGGAACACCAAACGCCTCAAATTTAATTGGAGATCAATTATTATTAAGAAAAGTTAACAAAAATAATATTAATTTTAAGGAGTTAATCAACCTTTACTTTCAATCTAGGAAGCTCTATAAAAAAAAGGTCGATATGTTAAATCAATTCCTCTCTTTACTTAATTCTTGCTATGAATTAAAGATTTTTAATTTAGACTCAATCAAGAAGATGCTTAGTGATCAAAAATTGTCAAATACAATTTATAAAACTAAAGAAGCAAAATTAAAATCATATTATGAGAAGTGGAAGCTTTATAAAATCACATTTCAGGAAATAGAAAATACTATTGATAAATTGTTAGAATTAGATCCTCCGGTAATCAAACCTTTGTTAATTAACACAATTATGTTCAATGAAAAGGATTATCTTCAACTTGTTTTAGTAGATTCTGAGAAAACTAGGAAAATCATTAACAAAATAAAAAGGTATTTTCCTAGAGTGCATATAACTACCACTAAATGCTTAAGATCAAGGGAAGAATTAATTTATGCAGAAGTATCTATGCCTAATATGACTAAAATAGAGAAAGAGCAATTTTATTCAATCTTATATAATTTATTTAAACAAAATCTTTTATATGGAAAATCTTATTCATGGATTGGATGGATACCAGCAATATCAAGAAAAAATTTTTATGATTTTGACACTAAACAATTTTTTTATTCAAAAGATCTCTTTGAACAATTTTTTTTATACATTCAACATATTTTTGGAGAGACGCCCAAAATACTAAAAAAAGAACCCAAAAAAATTCAGGAGAATCTTTGGTCTAAGGAAAACTCTTTTTCTAGATTAATACAAGCAATGAATTATTATGATAGGAAAGAAAATTTTGATTTAATCCATTCTAATTTAATAAAATTAGTAGATTTTAACACTCAAATTAAACGTCTCCTTCTTCAACCAGATGAATTTAAAAATACTAAAATTGAATATTTTTATAAAAATTATGTGAAATCAATTAAATGTATTCCAGCATTCCAGCACTTTGAGTTAGAAGAATTTTATCTTTATATATACCCAACAGAGATAGAAAGCATAGATTTTAGAGTCCTTTTCAGTAACACGTTTCAGAAAGTTCAATACCCTGCAAGTATAGATGGGTCAAACTCATTTTTAATAAAATATTTAATGCCTTATCATTTTCCAAATAAAAAATATATTAATTGGTTATCAAAAGCAAAAAAGAATATTCGTGAATATATGGCATTTTCAGTTAGGAGAGTTCATAGGATTCTTCACTTTAACACAAACATAAGTTCCCTAGGTTGGGAGTATGATCCAGACAAATTTAAATTATATTTTCAAAATATCTTGTTTAATCCAAGCTACAAAGAACTGACTACAGAAAATCAAATGTTTGATCTAGATGAGATATCAGACTTAAAATGTTTTACACCTAAATCAAGTGAATTTAAATCTTTATCTAAAATTTATAGTTGGCATTCAATTGATTTAAAATCACATGTTGGGGCTAAAAGTTATTCAATAGAACGTGAAATAAAGGATCTCCTACAAAAGAACCTTATTTTTCCTTATCTTACATTAAAGAATTTAGGGATTCAAGACAAGATTTATATAATTTTGCCAAATCTGAAAAATGAGACTATTTCCGTACTTATAAAGATTTTCAATTTTTTCAACATTGGATTTCTCTATGAAATTGAAGGTGAATTCTTCATTTCAGGATTTGATAATGAAATTAGATTTGAAAAGGGGTTAATGATTAAGTTATATTTACCTAAATGTAATATAGGCGAATTTGAAAAATTGTTTGATATAATATTTCAATATCTAGATATAACCCATTATTTAATTTTGAACGATTTAATAGATGGTTTTAATTTGATTAAATCTACTTTTGGTGATCTTAATTTCTTGAAAGAATATAACCCCTTAAATAATTTAGAATGGAATGAAAAAGATGAGATATGGACAAACCATAACATTTTCTCAAGAGAAAACGGTTTTGTTTATCCAGAATTAATTCCTAAAGGAAGTGAAAAGAATGAGTAAAACAAAAATAAAAATCGGTGGTGTAGAGCAAAACAACATTTTTCAGGAGGGGGGGAAGGCAGAAAATGTTTCAAGAATTAGGAAAAGACAAAAATATAAATAAAAAGACCAAAAGATTAGTTCTCCAAGAGGAATTTAGACCAATGTTTATAGACAGTGTAAAAGAAATTCTTTCTGATATTAAAAATTACACAAACACTCTTGAATGTAAGCTATGTCATAAAAAAATAAAGGATACTATGACTCCAAATTATTTTCAACTACGACCTATTGGTCAGACACAATTCATAACTTTTCATTTTCTTTGTGCGTTAAAACCAAATGTTATCAATGAATTTCAAGAGAAAATGGGTAGTTTTGACTATACAGTTCATACTGAAACTTAAACTTAAATTTAAAATCAATTAAGGCAAATACTGTGAAAAAAATTTAAAAACATATGAAAAAGGTGGGTGTAGTCGGAAGTCTAATATAAACTGTTTTATAAGATACAATTATTTTTGTTAGTTAAGTCAACTTTGTGCAATTAATCCAATTTTTAAAACAACTATAAATTTAAAAAAAGCCAAAAATCAAGGTTTGAAATATTTTTCGTAAACTTTTTTAATTTTATGACTTAGAGATCTATATAAATAAAAATTTTTCATTGATAATTTAAAAAGTGAATAAAAGATGGCACAATTATCCGGTGTTCCAATCCTTATATTAAAAGAAGGAACTGAAAGAAAACGAGGAAAAGATGCCCAAAAAAATAATATTGCTGCTGCTAAAGCGGTTGCTGAAGCTGTAAGAACAACTTTAGGACCTAAAGGTATGGATAAAATGCTTGTTGATTCTTTAGGAGATGTTACAATAACAAACGATGGCGCAACAATATTAGATACCATTGATGTTGAACATCCCGCTGCCAAGATGATTGTAGAAGTTGCTAAAACTCAAGATGATAAAGTTGGAGATGGTACTACTACAAGCGTAATTATATCAGGTGAATTATTAAACCTTGCTGAAGAATTAATGGAACAATCAGTTCATCCCACAATCATTTTCCGAGGTTATAGGAAAGCATTACTCAAAAGTAAAGATTTATTACAAGAATTAGCAACAAAAATAGATATTAATGATAGAGAAACTTTAAAGAAAGTCGCAGAAACTTCAATGAATAGTAAATTAATTGCTGGTGTAAAAAATCATTTCGCAGATATTGCTGTTAAAGCAGTAAGCCAGATTAAGGAAGAACGTGGAAAAAACATAATGGTTGATTTAGATCAAATTCAAATAATTAAAAAAGAAGGAAAAAGCCTTTTAGATACTAATATCATTGATGGTATTATCGTTGATAAAGAACTCGTTCATCCTATGATGCCAAAATTAGCTAAAAATGCCAAAATTGCTCTAATCGACTCTTCACTAGAAGTGGAAAAGACTGAATTTGATGCTGAGATCCGGGTTCAATCGCCAGATCAAATTAACAAATTTCTTGAAGAAGAAGCAAATATGCTTAAAAAACGTGTAGCTAAATTAAAAGAAATTGATGCTAACGTTGTTTTCTGTCAAAAAGGAGTTGATGATAAAGCACAAAACTTTCTTGCAAAAGAAGGAATATTAACTGTACGTAGAGTAAAGAAATCAGATATGGAAAAATTAGCAAGAGCGACTAATGCAAAAATAATAAATAACATTTTTGAAATTAACGAAAATGACTTAGGAGAAGCAGGAAAAGTAGAAGAAAAAAAAGTGGGCGATGATAATATGATCTTTATTTCAGAGTGTGCACACCCAAAAGCAGTTAGTATATTAATACGAGCAGGAATAGAACATGTCGTTGATGAGGCAGAAAGAATGTTAAATGATGCATTGTCAGTAGTAAAAGCGGCTATTGAATTACCTTTCATTTTACCAGGAGGTGGCGCATCTGAAATTGAACTAGCAAAACAGTTGAGAACATATGCCAGATCAATAGGTGGAAGAGAACAATTGGCAATTGAAATATATGCTAATGCGCTAGAAATAATTCCCAAAACTCTAGTTGAAAATGCAGGATATAACCCTGTGGATTTAATAGTTGAGCTTAGGTCTAAACATGAAACTGGAGCTGGTAGTTCATTTGGTATCAATATTGACACAGGCAAACCCGATGATATGGTTAAATTAGGCGTTTTAGAACCCTTATCAGTATTAACCCAAGCGATCCAATCTGCCACTGAAGTTTCTTCTATGATCCTAAAGATTGATGATGTTATTGCGGCTTCTGGGCTTTCAAAAGGACCTGAAGAGTAAACAAGTTTAAAGATTTTTATTTCTTTTTATCTTTTTTTTGAAAATTATTTATTTCCTTGAATTCATTCCCCCAAGAGAATTTTGAGAGAATTAGGTTACCCAAATCCTTAAAATTTGTAATAAATAATGCAGCTGCTAATGCTTCTGCAGAACTTAATTTTTCCCACTTACCATAATTCGTGGGATTAGCAGCGATTAATGGGGGTAATTTGCGAGCATTCTTAAAGTCTAGATTCTGTAAACTCATAATATTTTTCCAAGAACAATCAATTACAATTAATCCATATCTTAGAATTAATTTTCTATCATATTCTGTTAACTCTTTTTGTGCAAATGGATTTAAAATAATGGAATTCTTTAAATTTCTATCAATCCTATATATTATTTTTAAAAGATTAAGCTTACTTAATTTAAAAGCAGTACACTTCTTTTGGTCACATTCTCTATAATTAAGGCAAAATAAACTAGGTATAAGTTTTGTTGAATTAATGCTTTTCATTATGTTTGTCTAAAAAGAGTCCGTGTATTTGCAAAATCAAATCATTTATAATTTAATCATACTTAAAACTTGTAAGAACATTTACAGATTTAATAAAGTTTTCAGTTGTTTTTTCAGTTCCTAATATTTGTAAAATCGAATTAATAATATTTCTTGATTCACAGATAATAGGAATCCCTCCGTATGTTAATTTAAATAGACCAATAAAAGATATATCTTCTACATTTGATGTTTCACCCATGGTCGAAAACTTTATTTTTCCTGAAGGGCAGGCGATTAATCCATAAAAATCTTCAGAATTTTCGCCTGAGATTGCCACGTAACTCAAAAGATCTCCAATAGAACTTCCTACAGATTCTTCCTTCATTTTTTGAAACGCCACATTAGCATTTGCAGAAAAAGCTTCAATCGATATCGGCAAATCTTGTCCACTTATATCTTTAGCATCTAATGTTAGACCAGAAGGATTCACTAACCCATAACGAATAAAAATTGGGCTTTGAACAGAATCTAGTACTTTGCTTATTGAAGGTAAAGGATTTGAGGGTTCAAAATTTTCAGGTTTATAAGATAAGAAGGGGATTTCTGAACCCATTCCAAATAAATAAATCGCACTTCGAACTTTATCACAAAAAATTTCAACTTCTCTTTCAGATTCATTTTCACTTCCAAAGAATTCACCCAATTTTTGCTTTAAATAATACATAGCAGTTGCTAAATTATCTGCATCTATTGGCCACTCTTTGTGATAATCGTGCACTATAGTTAAGAGTGTTTCATTAATTCTAATTGTCACTAAACAAACTTTATCAAAATATGAAAATGAAATAACTTGGTCCTTTATATCTAAATCTTCCCAGTTTTCTTCACTTGCTGAAAAAGCTGCTGAGGCTAAACTAGTAATCTGATTTGCATTTAACTCTATCTCACTTTTTCTTCCTATTTTTGCTATTGAAAGTCCATTTTGATCACATAAGACCACTAAAACAGTACCTTCTGAAGCACGCAGAATAGAAGTCATATGTTTTATTAAAGATTCTCTTACACTCATAAAAGAAACCAAGACTTTTTTGTATTAACTCGTTATATTATTTTTGTATTATGTATAATAATAACTTTTTTTCTTTTAATTCAATCGTATTTAAGTTTTTATTTAATCATAAAAAATTTTTTTATGTGTAATAATTTTAATTAAATATTAAAACCATCTTTTTACATCGAATTGCGGGAATTGCCAAGTTTGGTCAAAGGTTATAATTAAATCGATCTGAAACCGACTATAGGCGGTGGACTTAGAATCCATTCTCGTAGGAGTTCGGGAGTTCAAATCTCCCTTCCCGCATACATTCTCAAATTATATTTTTCAAATTTCTACTTCATATATGAAAAGTAAAATTTTAATGGATTCAAATTCTATCTTTAATACTACTATAGGATTTCTCTATATTTACATGATAAAAGTTCTTTAAAGTAATAATACCATGCTTCTGTAGTGTAGTCCGGCCAATTTTTCAACAAATTTTTAAGAAAAGGCTTAGCATAGCGGGCCTTCACCCCGCCGACCCGGGTTCAAATCCCGGCAGAAGCAAAATCTTTATATTTGGCGCATTTCAATCCAGTTTAAAAGTAAACTCTTAATATAGAAAAATTCTGATTAATAATCAAAAGTTCTCAAAAATAATAAAGTTCTCAATATATAATAAAGAAGTTGCGCCCCCGGCATGGTTATCGTCATTCTCAGAAATTGAACAATGAAATCGAACATGCGACCGCCCGGTTAACAGCCGGGTGCTCTACCTAGCTGAGCTACGGA
>JBHLLJ010000094.1:0-13141 GCA_048885705.1 Candidatus Hermodarchaeota archaeon
CATATTTTTTCACTTATTATGCCTACAGTTATGATATTAACTTTCTTTAGCTTTGCAATGGATTCTAATATTTTTCACTGGAGAATATTGCTAATTTTTATAGATGTATTAGCATGGTGGGGTTCTTATCTTCTTATTAGTTTGCTATTAGGGAAGTTAGCATTAATTATTCTCAAATTAATTCATAAGCCCAAAGAAGGTCTCTTTAGAATTGAAAGAAAGAATCGGGATTATTCATATTTCTGCTTTAGAGTTACTGTAAAAAAATTCATTTTCTGGATTTGGAATAACTTTTGTTTTCCATGGGTTAGTAATTTTGCTTTCAAAATGTGTGATGTTTCAGCAGATTTTAAAAGTACAATGTTTGATGGCTGGAGTGATGTAGAATTTATTGAATATGGGAATAATATCATGATTGGGCAGGGAGCCCAGATATTTTCAAGTATTATTCTCAGAATTGAAAATAAAGACTATTTATTAATCAAAAAAGTCATTATTGGAGACCATGTTGTCCTCGGAGGAAATTCTATTGTAGCGCCTGGCACCATCATAGGAAAGGGGACAACGCTCGGAGTATGGACAGTTACCCATATAAATCAAATCCTGGAACCTGACTGGATTTACTTTGGGTCCCCCGCCCGTAAATATCAACCTACCCAAAAAATGATTGAAGAAAGTAAAAAACAAGCGATGAGAAGAATAGTAGATACAGGCGAAAAAATACCTTACGATGTAAATCAATTTTCAGAAAATAAAAAATGATTTAGACAAATTTTATTATTGTTAAAAGTGTTAATCTCTTTGTCTTGCCACATCTACTTCTGCCTTTCTTTCAATCTTTTTAATGCTTTACGCTCTAATAACTTTGAATATGTTTCCCACTTATCTGGTTCTCCTGGCTTTTTCCTTTCTATAATAAACCGACAATGTGTAGATCCAGCGGGAATTGTATATTTAAACTCTACTTGAAATTCAGTCTTTAAAATATTATCTCTAAAATAATTGATGATCCCTTGGACTAAATATCGTTGCACTCTACAATCAAAAGCAGAATAAATATCTTGAAGGGGACACCATAAAATGTTAAATGAACATGTATCTTTATTATCTATCTTAGGATCCTCTATAGATGTCCATGCTTGAGTATTAATAATAGTTGCTAAAAAACTCATCAATTCTATTTCAGGAATATCGGGGAGAATTTCTATATTCTCGGCGATTTCTCTTCCCATTTCATATCCAGTTTTCATCAAAGCATTATTAACTGCTTTTTGACCTTCAATTCCAAATCTTGCTTCATTTTCTTTTAAGATATTAATAACAGCCATAGACATAAATAAACCAAATTGAAGCAGTGAACTTGCGTCAAAATCATTTCGATTCTGAACATTTTCTTTAAATCGGTCTAGAGCTTTTTTAAATGGCTCACCAAACTTAATTTTCTTCCAATTTTCTTCTTTCCTCGGTGCTCCTTTTAGGATTCCTTTTTCTCTCAATTTAAATCGCTCTTATATAAATTATATGTGAAGAATATTTATATGAAATAAAAAGTATAGAGATATATATTAAGTTTGGAAATAATTACATAATACTATAATTATAATTAAAAAATATGATTAAAAATGTATAAAGTAGTTCTTTTAAGGCATGGGGAAAGTACTTGGAATAAAGAGAATAGATTTACTGGTTGGACTGATGTGGATCTTTCAGAAAAAGGAATTCGCGAAGCGAAGGAAGCTGCTAAATTATTGAAAGATGGAGGATACACATTTGACCTTGCCTATACTTCAGTGTTAAAGAGAGGAATTCGAACATTATGGATTGTATTAGATGAGATGGACTTAATGTGGATTCCTGTCTATCGATCTTGGCGTTTAAATGAAAGACACTATGGTGCGCTACAAGGATACTCCAAATCTGAAATGGCAAAAGAAGTTGGGGAAGATCAAGTACTTATTTGGAGACGGAGTTATGATATTCCCCCTCCTGCTCTTAAAACTACTGATCCAAGATATCCTGGAAATGAATTAAAATATGCAGATTTAAACACCGATGAGATCCCTTTAACTGAATGCTTAAAAGATACAGTTGCAAGAGTATTACCATATTGGCACGATGTAATTTCTCCAACTATAAAATCTGGCAAGAATGTTTTGATCTCTGCTCATGGAAATAGTTTAAGAGCACTTGTAAAGTATCTTGATAACATGCCTGATCAAGAAGTAGTAAAATTAAATATTCCTACGGGAGTTCCTTTAATATATGAATTAGATGATAATTTAAAGCCAATTACTCATTACTATTTAGGCGATCAAGAAGAAATTCAAAAAGCAATAGAAGCTGTTGCTAGTCAAGGAAAAGCACGATGAAACTAATCAAATCTAAAGAAAGACTTTTCATTTTTACCATAACTTTCTTTTTAGCTATTTTTATCCTAATCCCTTTACCAACAGTTAAAGCACAATCTTATATTAATATAAGTGTTGAAACTGCTCACGATATGATAAATAATAGCACCCAATACCCAAATTTGGTTATATTAGATGTCAGAGAACAATGGGAATATGATGAACACCATTTATGTAATAGCATATTAATTCCGCTTTCAGAAATTAATAATAGAATCAGTGAACTTGAGCCATATAAAGATACTGAGATAATAGTTTATTGTCGATCTGGAAGTAGAAGCGCACAAGCGAGCCAGAACCTTGTTGATAATCACAATTTTACAAAAATTTATAATATGCTTGGAGGTATAAATGCTTGGATTACAGCTGGATACGAGGTTTGTAATGTTCAACCCTTGCCTTTCATATTATTCTCAGATAAACCATTTCTATTGATTTTTATAATAACAACTATAGCAATCGCTTTTTATTTTAATAAAAAACTTAGAATTAAATAGCTTTTATAAAAAAAAAGAAATAATAATTGAAAATTAAATTACTCCCACTTCATTCCAGCCATTTTATAAGAATCTGTAACTCCCATTAGAACTTCAACACTCATATGAAATCCTTCAAATTGTAAGGCAAATGGACTAAAATATTTCCAGAGCTCCATACTCGCTTCTTCTAATTTTCCCTTTTCCGTATATATTAAATGATATTGTTTCATGCCATCATTTCCAGCTGGAGTGTTAAATACTCGCCACTTTTTAACAAATGGTATCTCTCGTGGCTGTTTAAGGTACATTTTACCAATTTCCAGACCTTTATGAGTAGGATACCATGTAGTTATCATTAAAACACCCATAATTCATCATTACCTCAAACTTACTCTAAAATTGGATTACGGTAATTAATTATCTAATTCAATTCTATTTAAGAATTTTTATTTTTGTAAAAATAGTATTAAAAAAGATACATTCATAAATTCCTATATATCTTATAAGAAACAAGAAATTGAATAGAAATAAAAAAAAATTTATTTAATTTAAAATTTAATTACTCCCATTTCATTCCTACCATCTTATAAGAATCTGAAACTCCAACTAGAGATTCTGATTTCATGTAATACCCCTCAATTTGTGTTAGAAATGCAGAAAAATATTTATAAACACCCATTCCTGCTTCTTCTAGCTTTCCTCTTTCCGTATAAATTAAGTGATATTGCTTCATTCCATCCTTTCCATCAGTAGTATTAAAAACTCGCCATTTTGTTACAAATGGTATTTCTCTTGGCTGTTTCAAGATCATTTTAGCAACATCCATGGTCTTATGGGGGGGATACCATGTAGTTATTAAAAAAATACCCATAATTCATCAACACCTTGAAAATTTTTTTTAATTGGATTTACGGTAGGTTAATAATTACTACAATTTTATTTAAGAATATCCATTTTTGTCAAAGATCTTATGATAAAAAATAAATGTCTTAGTATAATTGTGGTATAATATTGTGAGAGGTTTTCTATAATGGTTAAAAAATTGTTTATTGATCATCCTACTGTGTCAAGTATAGTGTTCTATCCACGAAAGAGTCCTATTCCAACTATGCTAAGTCCAAATATTAAAATCTTAAATTTCAAAATTAGCAAAAAAATCACTATAGGAGGATTTTTCTACTTGAATGATTCCAGTTTACCAACAATTTTATTATTTCATGGAAATGGGGAAATTGCAGCTGACTATCAATATTTTCTCGATTTCTTTTTTGAATGTGGAGTAAATTTAGCGGTAGTAGATTTTCGAGGATATGGATTTAGTACTGGAGAACCAATATACAGCAGTCTAATTTCTGATGCAATGCCCATTTACAATGAATTTTATAAATGGATTAATGAAAATGGTTTAAATGATTCTCTTTTTCTATTAGGTCGATCTCTTGGAAGCGCATGCGCTTCTGAAATCGGAGCGCATAATCCCGAAAGTTTACGTGGTATAATATTTGAAAGTGGATTTGCCAGTATTTATGATATGATGACGAGATTATTTAGAGTTAGTGGGCCTGATATTACCCCAGAAGGTTTGAGTGAATATTCAAATGACACAAGAATTAGGAGATTCCAAAAGCCAGTGTTAGTTATTCATGGTACTAACGATTGGATTATCCCATCTGAACAAGGAAAACTGATTTATGAAAATATTCCTGAAGGAGTTGAAAAGAAATTAGTTTTGA
The DNA here is from genome assembly GCA_048885705.1 of Candidatus Hermodarchaeota archaeon. Lineage (GTDB taxonomy): Archaea > Asgardarchaeota > Lokiarchaeia > Sigyniarchaeales > SOKP01 > Loki-b32. Next base: position 4,621 of record JBHLLJ010000094.1, read on the forward strand.
TTGAAGCTGCTGGCCATAATAATATCTTCTCTTTTAAAGAAGAATATACTAGTCCTTTAAAAGAATTTATTCAAACAAATAAGAAATAGCAATATCTCAATTTGTAATCAAAAATTGGACTTAAAATCATTTTATAATCATCTCTTTTTTTATCTAATTGATATTAAAAATTTGAATTTAGGTGAGTTTGCTTTTGTCTGAAAAAAAATACAATTTTTGTCCATATTGCGGGAGGAAATTACCTAAATCTACAAACTATAAGATATATTACTGTTGTTTTTGTGGAAAAAAATTCCAACTTAAACATGAAAATTTAATAATGAGAGCTCAATGTACAATATGTCATAAAATTGTTGATCCAAGTAAGCATAACACAATTATATGTTCTTATTGTGGTAGTATTTATCATTCTACATGCGTAACCTCTTGGTTGGTAAAATATAACGCTTGTCCTATGTGCCAGAATGTTTTTCTCTTTCCAAATAAGATCATCCCTTTGAGTAAATAAAAAAAAATAAAAAAGATTTATTTTTTCAAAATAAAGATCCCTGTTTCTACAAACCAGAATAAGTTAGCAAAAAGAAACAGCCACTCTGCTATTGCTTTGGCTTCAACAAGTAAAGTTGGTTCGACTCTATTAATTATAAACAGTATTAAGTATAATAGGAAGAAAAAGGCTACGATTACATTTAATAATGCTTGCCATAGAGGAAAATCTGAGAGTTTATATTCAATATAAGCATAGCTAAATAAATATAAAATCCCAGGAAAGAAAAATACGTATTGTGCAATAGAGTGCATAAGATAGAAGTCTCTTACATTAAATATTGCTATTAGAAAAAGACCTATAGAGGAAATAAGTCCTAATATACATGCAATTCCAGTTCCCATAGTAGATGCGCCTTTTTTCTGCAATTCACGAGTAAATCCTAATATAAACATTATCATAAATACACCAGTTATCACCCAACAAATAACAAAAAAAATCGCTAATGCATTATCTCCTGGTACAGCTAAATCACTTATAAATACATCAATGAAATTGAAACTAGGATGGACCACCATCGCCGAGATTGCTCCAACAAGAAAAATTACTACCCCTATTATTCCAAAATAACTTGCATGAAATTTATCAAAAACTTTTTCAAGTTTTTCCATGATTTCTTACCAATTAGATTATAAAATTAATTTCTAGAAATATATTGATCAGAAGTAGTATTTATATTTAACAAAATAAGAAAGTTTACCTTTTAACTAATTTTTAGATTAAAAATTCAGATATGAGAATTTGTTGGAAATTCGGATCCTTTTCAATAAACGCTATAGATTCATCTCCAGAATAAATATCTGGAATAGAACTATTTCTAAATATAATCGAGAAGGGAATAATCAAATCTGAAATGACAAGAACATCATTTAATTTCTCTATCTTATTATTAACATTTTGACTTTTTTTATTTAAAACTTCTAAACCCAATTTTAATCTCACATTGATTTCTTTTTAATATTTCAAAAAAAATTTATGCATTTAAATTAAAAGTCCCGACAAATTTAGTGAAAAGCAGTTAATTAAGAATCATTCAATTAGGAATTCTTCCTTCAAAATGTGTTTACATTTAGAATTCGATTCTTGGGTTAAATCTTTCTTTTCAGGAGAATATATATCCAGGGGGAACTTCTCATTGTAAACGTTTAATACAAGAATGATCAAATTTGAAATGCTTGAAAAGCATACCTGTGAATTTTTTTTGTCAAATAAATCAGCTATAATTTTAGAAAGTAAAATAAACTTCTTTCTTTGAAGTTGCTTTTTATTAGATGGTGTCTCTTGCTTAAAAACATTTTGTAAAAAATGCTCTACTTTTCTCTCAATTGCACGCGAATTCAAGCCCATTTTGAATTAATCTCTTTTAAGAAATATCTTGATAAAAATATAAAAACAGATTGTATTTTTCTAAAAAGAATAAATGAGCTTTAAGGTATTTATTTTAAAGACAGACGATTTTTAACTAAAACATTTAATTAATTCATTATTATCTGTTAAAAATTCGTAAATAAAAATCTCCTGATACTCTGGAAGCCTTTCTTTGAAAGACATTTTTTCATTCCCTATGTAAATATATTTTGAATTTGTAGATTCCCTATCATTTGAGAATGGAATGAAAACTTTTGAATAACCTAAAATCAATTGCTGGTCGGTGGGTTCTAATTTTTCTTGAAATATTCTTTCAATATCGTCAATCATAAATATTTGTCCTTTAATAGAATTTTATAAACTATTTTAATGTTAATTACTCAAATAATAAATTGGATATATTTAAGAGATTAGAAAAACAAAGGTTTTTATATAAAAAGACTAGAAATTCCACTTTTTATAATGATTTAAAGAAATAAAACGAAAAAGAATGAAAAAAAAAAAATAGATATTATCCAATTAACTTTTTTTTGCTTTTATAAAGTATTTTTCAAAAAAATCAGCATTTTCTTGAAGCTTCTCCTTTGAACACAATTTTCCATGACCAGGTACATATACTTTTATGTCTTTTTCCATGTAACTTAATAGAGTATCGCGAAGTCTTTCAGGATTTGAAGGGACCGGAGCAGGATCAGATGTGGTGGCCCAATTAGGGTCAGTTTCTTCGAATAGTAGATCGCCCATGAAAACTATCTTTTCTTTTTCAAAGTAAGCAACTAAATCTCCTGATGTATGGGCATCTCCTATATATAATATTTGAACCTTATTATTCGTCCCTACTATTACAAAAGAATCATCTATAATGAAATCTGGAGCCCTTAATCTAAAATTAGGGTCCAAAATCTCATTGTACGTTTTTATATCATTATTCATTTCAAGAATTTTATCTGAATTAGTCTCAGTTTTTAGTATTTCTTTAATTCTTTTTAATTCTTCTTTAGCAATTCCTCGAAAGCGTTCAAGTGTTCCATTTAAATTCTCATTATAAACAGATAATGTTTCAGAACTAGTTATAATCGGTATTTGCATTGAAAATTTTCGATTACCAAATAAATGATCCATGTGATAATGGCTATTTATTACAAATGATGGTTCCTTGTTTGTAAATTGTTTGGAAGCTTTAATAAGATCTACAGTGGCGTATGGATCCATAAGCGTATCGAAAATAATTAAATAGTTACCCAAATCAAAAAAACCAGCATTTGAAGAAGGCAATTTTTCAGCAGATACCGCAGCATATATTCCTGAGTCTAATTCATATAGATCAAAATAAATAGACTCAAAATCTAATTTTTTAACACTCATAATCTTCACATTTCTCTCAATTTAATATTCAAGTTTCAGATAAATTTATTCAGAAATTCGCTCTACCTTAAAACATACTGGACGGATTCCATCAGGACAGGCAGTATAAATCATATCTTTACCCGTCCAACCCTCAAATCCCCCTCCGCATCTTAAAACTTGAATACTTTTATATAGTCCATACCATGCATGGTGGCAAAAACCCTCTGGCATGTTTCCTGAATCATCAATTATGAATTCAAGGCCTTCTTTCATGCTACATTTTGTAATTGGTGTCCCATCAGGTTTAATAAATTCATGTCCAAGCACATCTTCAGGACTGAATTGCTTTACTACAGTTAATTTAACTGTATCCAATTTTATTCAACCTCAATTTTTTATAATTAAAACTAATCTTAATTTACCCTAAAATAATATAAAGTAATGAAATTTTGAAATTTATAGTTTAAAACACTGAACTTCAACCGAACTTAAAATAAATGCTGAACTAAATCTGTCTATATATTAAAAAAAAATAAAAAAAATTTTGTTATTTTAAAGATTACTCCCTTTTTATTAAGGAAATAATAAATATTCCTATTGCCATTATAATACCAACAGAGATCATAGCCCAACCATAAGCAAATTTACCAATAAAGTCGTAAGTTAGCATAACAGTACCCCAAACGAATGGTCCTAAAGCTGAAGAAAGTTTACCACTTAATTTAGAAAATCCGAAAAATTCTCCGAATTTCTCTTTAGGAGCAAGTTCTGCCACCATGATCCGTTGCGCTGTCCACGTTCCTCCTAACGCTGGTCCTGCTACTATGCCCATTAAAATGCTAACTATAAAGGGAAGATTTAAACCAACTTCAATAGATGGCGTAGCAAAAACCAATACAATACCCATGGTTAATGAGATACCCCACAGAGCTCCTACAAGGTAGAATGTATTCTTAGCTCCATATTTTTGACCAAACTTCCCTACAAAATAAGTAAAGCCAACTGCGGACATGGTCGCAATTATAATGAATAGAATAGCAAATAACGTTGAGCCACCTGCGATAATTAAACCATCTGTTACTATAGGAGTCATGTAGAGGACTATTACATTAGCAATGTCAGCGATAAAAAAGTAACCAATAATAAATATAAACATTGACTTATGTTTTCTAATATCTTTAAAGGTACTAAATAGTTGTTTGAAAGTATTTTTGATTAACTTCCCTATAGGTGGTCTTTTGCCCTTCTTTTGTTTTTCGCGAACATATAGGAAGGGTATCGCACAAACTAAAAACAGAAGCATAGGTATAAGGAATGTAAACCAGTATCCTGTAAATCCATAACTTGGCGTAGGTGGAGTTGATACAGTATCACCTAATGAATCTATTAGTGGATACATTATAACAAGTGCGAGGATGGTACCCAAATATCCCCAAGCAACCCCAAATCCTGCAACTTTTCCTATATCATCTCTACTAGCGATAAATGGAAGCATTGCATCGTAAAAAGCGAGACTAAATTGATATGCAATATTGGCAATAACATAAAATATCAAAACTGTGGTTAGATCATGGAAAAATCCAAGTAAGCTAGCAAAAAGTAGGATAATCCCTGTTAAACTTATAACAAAAGGTTTACGTTTCCCTACGTTATCACTCAATGCTCCTAAGATAGGAACACCAATAGCAACTACAATTTGCATTAAGAAACTAACTATACCATATAGAAAACTGACATCTCCATAAGGTATTCCATATTCTACTTGACCTATCACCAAAACATAACGATTGATAATTAAACTTACAATAACCATAGAGTAAATCGTGTTGGCTAGGTCATACATTGCCCAAAAAAATACATTTCGTCTATTCGTTGTAGTTTCATATTCTACTTCTTCATCACTAAGAATTTCAGAAGGAGTTTTTACATTGTTTTCTTCTTTTGACATATAAATCATTTCTTATTAGATTTAATTTATGAATATAAGTCAACTTTCATTTTCTTAAAAATTTTATGTAACTTGATTTTATTTTAAACTGTAAATATACTTTAACCTTCTTATTTAAAGGATCTTTTATTTTTGTATTTCTTCTAAAAGAACTTTAAATTATAGATGGTTGACCTTATCAAATATTTTAAAATATCTTATTATCAAGACGCTTTATTTATTTAAGAATAAATTATATAAGTCTAGTTGTGATTAGAAATTACGATCATAAGATTTGGGAATGTTAAACATTCTAAGGATGATTTGAAAAAATTATTTATTATTATGGATGATTCTGACCATCTAAATCAGTTATCGAGGAGTTTAGGCAAATATTTAATAATCACATTTGCTTTCTCATGGCTTTTTTGGTTACCCAGTTTACTTTCTTCTTTCCAAATAATTCGACATGAGCCAATATATAATTTTTTATTGGTTTTCGGAGGATTTGGACCATTTATAGCCAGTTTTTCTTTAACTATTATAGAAGGGGGTAAGGAGGGAGCAATTGCTTTATGGAGTAAGGGTTGGCATTGTGAGAAAAAATTATATCTAATTATTTCTCTAACAGCTATACCATTATTATGTATTATTTCTCTACTAATAGCTAGTGTATTCGAGGGGGGACCGATATTTGAGTATATAAATCAGTATCAATCAGGGTATATTTTTACTGAAATCCTTGTAATGTTCTTTTTTGGCGGACCATTTCAAGAAGAATTTGGCTGGAGGGGTTATGCCCTATATTATCTTCAATCTAAATTTAATGCTTTTGAATCTAGTCTAATTCTTGGAGCTATATGGAGTTTCTGGCATTATCCACTATTTCTTATAAACAGTACAGCTCTATATAATCAAAACTTTTTCAGTTATACTATCTCATTACTTGCTTTATCCATTCTTTTCACTTGGCTCAATAATAATACTAATGGAAGTATCTTAGTAGCCATATTTTTTCATACATCAATAAATGCATCGTATTCCCTATTTCTCTATAATATTACACCTTTAGGAAGTGTCTATTTCATTATACTTCTTGACATTTTTATGGTTACGGTTTTAATACTTTTTGGCCAAGAAAAATTAAATTGGGCTTATAAAAAAGGAAACTCTTCTATTAGACTTTCTAAAAAAATGTAAAACGTATATTTTTTAGATTTTAATTGGATTTCTTCATAAAGTTACAAAATTGTAACGAATAAAAAGCAAAAATTAAAAACCTACAAAAAAATATGAGAAAAAACTAATTATCTCTTTCTTAACTTCTTAATTATTGGTATTGATGTCATCACACTTGATATTCCAATTATCAATCCAGTTATTATTATTGGATATCCAGTTATATTTGGGGGAAACCTTAGTATCGGATATACCGTTCTTATAACAGTATCATTTATCAAATGATTACTGGAATCGCAAACCACTAAAGAATAGTTTCCATCGAGAGAATGAGACACAGGCATATTCCATTCATATATACCTAGATTTGGAGTATTCTCTACAATAGTATACTCTAAGGTTGTCACAAATTCATCATAAAAATAGATAGATATATTAGGAATATCGCCTGAATAACTCCAATCTACTTGATAAGTATTCTCTTCATCATTACACATAGTGCATCCATGACTCGTAATTGTTATGCTTTCTTGTGCTACAGAATCAGTCAATATTAAAGCGGAATACAAAAATGTAACAACAACCATCAACAAAATTGATTTTGTTTTTATTTTCCTCTTCATCTTTTACACTTTTTTATGGAATTAGGATTAAGAATTCGATATTCTATTCAATAATGTTTTGTTAATTATATAACATTTTTGTAAATAGCTATCAATTTTTAAATTCTTGCTTTAGAATCATTTTATATTCAGTTTTTCTCTCATTAAAAGGAATCTTTTCAACTCCTGAATAAATATCCAATGATTCATATTTCTTAAAGAGCCGTGAGAAAGGAATAATAAGTTTAGAAATATCAACATGTGCTTCAGAAATTTCCTCCCGATATTTTTCATTATAGAATCTATAAATTTTACCTAAACTCATTTGAATATCACGTCCTTATTCTTTTATAATTAATTTTCCCCTATATCGGAGTTTAACTCCTAGCTTTTCTAATTTGTTTTTATAATCAAAAATTATTTCTCTAAGAATTTTACGACTTATTCCTAGTTGTTCTGCTAAAATTTCAGAATCAATTTCATTAAATAGTTCAGAATATTTCACTAGTTTTTGAATTGAATCCTGAATGACTTGATTGTAATCTGTTATCTCGATTTCTCTTGTAATATCAGTTAAATCAATATCATAATTACTTTTTAATAACTCAGGATTACTTTCGATCCAATTATGTACAAGATTGCGCACGGTTTCTGAGCGAGATTGTTTTCTTTTTTCTGCCATCAAATTTATAACTTTCTCATCAAAAGCATCTAGACTGAAGGTAATTCTAGACAGATCTGATGATTTTTTTGTCTCTGATGGCATTTTATTTTTCTCTCCGACAAAATTTTTATACTTAATATATTCATTTTCTTCTCAATATTTAAATATTTGCACAAATGATCAATTAATGCATCACTAGAGATGCATAGATTTATAAATGAAGAGGATCATATAATATACTAATGACATTTGAATGTCATACATATATTATACGGTCGTTTGTGTAAAATGTTAGAACTTTATACCCTCCAATATGAAGAAATCAACACCAAAGAACGTATAACAATTGATCTAATAAAAGATGGTCAAGAATTTTTACAACAATTTGACATTAATACTAACTATTTATTAGATACAGTCTCAGTAGTCTACAAATACTTGAGAAATAATGGAAAAATCCCCCATAATTTGTATAAATTTTTTGTTGCAGCATATTATATCGTTTCTAGACATCCGTTTGCGTTTCCAGTCCACGAAACTAAGAAAGAATTCTGCGCAAAGTTTAATCTTCCGGTAAGCGCATTAGATTATTGCGTAGAAAGTATAACAAATTCCCTAAATTACATCAAAATCTTGGACGATGTGAACTTTCCTTATTTTATAGATCCAAAACGAGACATTTGCTTGAAATTCATTAAGAATCTCATTAAATCTAAAGTGGATAAGGCAATGATGACTTTCTTAATATATAATCAGCCTATAAACTCACAAATTCTTACTGAAGAACTTGTAAATGAAGCGATTTTTGAGCAAAATGCTTTTCCTGAAGAACTCTTTAGGCAATTATTTGAAATTGCTTTTGAATATGTCGAAAATGGATTCCAAGA
>JBHLLJ010000095.1:0-13117 GCA_048885705.1 Candidatus Hermodarchaeota archaeon
ATAACAGGTATTAAAATTGAACTCTATAGAAATGATGAGTTCGTGATGGAAATCATTTCAAGCACCTTTAATGATGGTGAATATTATTGGGGTGTGCCTTTGGGGCTCATATCTTCTGACCAATATCAGATCAAAATTATAGACATATTAAATGCTTCCATCTTCGAGTATAGCAACTATTTTGAGATAAAAAGCCCCTCATCATGGTTAATGATAATTACTCCAGATAACTACTCTTCTTGGGAACATGATACATCTCGGCGAATTTCTTGGTTTTCAATTGGTAATATATCGGATATTAAAATTGAACTTTATAGAAATGATGTTTTCGTGATGGAAATCATTTCAAGCACCTTTAATGATGGTGAATATTATTGGGTTGTGTCTTCGGGACTCATATCTTCTGACCAATATCAGATCAAAATTATAGACATATTAAATGCTTCTGTCTTCGATTATAGCGACTATTTTGAGATAAAAAGCCCCTCATCAACAGAATCCATTTTGGGATATAATTTATACGTTCTACTAACTATTCTATCAATTGTCATAATTATTATAGGGAGAAGTAGGAAAAATCTCAGAAGTTGAGATATATTCATATCATACTCTTTATCTGAATGCTTGCAGCTTTCATGTAACTCTTAATAAAAATCCTGGCTCATGAACATATTCCATCTTTCTTTCTCATCTCAAACCAGCCATGCAAACCTTAACCTCACCTTTCCACTTCCCTCACACTCTAATCCTGAACCTTATGAGACCTCTTTCGACTGCCACACACTTGCGCTGTTGAGAGTGAAAGGCTAAATAGGTCGCTCGAAAGCTCCCTACGTACACCCTCACCTCACCAATCCCGTCTTATACGGGTGCGCTCGTCTCACATTGAAATCAGACGCTGAATTTACCTTTTCTGAAATATTTGTCCTAATAAAGAAATGGAATTAACTTTTTAGTCTTTTTTTTATAATCTTCATATTCTTTTCCAAATTTATTTTGTAAGATTTTTTCTTCTTCAAATATGCGCATTCTGTAAATTAAAAACGTATATGTAAACATAATAATAAGTGTAATGATACATCTAAAAACCAAGCAGAATCCAATAGTTGCTATTAATCCCCCAGAATACATGGGATTTCTGATATATTTATATACCCCTTGGGTAAAGAGTTGATGATCTTCCTGGGTACTTAATTCTGCAGTGCCAAATCGCCCTAATTGAACCCGTGCTATGAGTACAACCAAAGCACCTATAAGATATAGAATAAATCCTAAATAACTGATAAAAATGTTATCCCAGAAAGGGATTATTTTTGAGATAAGCAATGTATTCTCGAAGAATGCTCCTATCAGAAAGAAAGGAGATAATAAAAGCATAGATAAGAGTAAAATATCAAAAATTTTTGAAGCCCGTTTTTCTTCTGGAATGGAACGTATCAACGTATCCACAAGAGTAAACATATAGGCAGTAAGTAAATATACAACATAAATGTGAATTGAATATATCTCTGGTACAAGAATTATGTAAAAGATGTTCTGATAAATGATATAAATAAAGATGAAAAGTAGAAGTTTTTTTCCAATTTCTTGCATTTTATTTTTATATTAAGGTTTTTGAGAAGATTTAGGGACAAATCATTATAAAAATTTTATGGAAAATTAATTCTGATTTACTTTAGTTTTTTATTCACTGAATCTTATATCAACTATATTTAAACTTCGGAAGAATTCATTCAATAATGAAAGGTCATGTCCGATATCAGATTTAAACACTTAAAATTACAAACGATAACGATTTTACAGATTTCTATTGCTACGATCATTTCATTGATATTCCAATTTCTAATCCCTTTTTCATGGCAACCATTAGACACTTTTCTTTACGGAGTTAAGCAACATGGTGATCCTGGAACTAATTTTGTTATTTTCACTATAAGTCAGTGGTATTTCTCAATTTCACTTGTGTGGTTTATTTATCGTGATAATCCCTACGTAAATAATTTCTTAATCTATTCCATTGTCCCTCTTGGTATAATAATTTTTTATGAATTCTTTTTCTTATTTCTTTATTATGATTATATTCATTTGACGCCAATATTGATAGATATTTACTTGATTTGGAAGAAAAGAGAAACACTTTCTCATAAATATGCATTATATGTTATTCCAATTAATGTAATTTGGTTAATTTTAGTCTACTTCTTGAAATTGGCTTATTATAGCGAGGATTTAGTAATATATATGAGAAATATTATTGTCTATTTATTATTATGGATTCTTTTATCTTTTCTCCTAAAAACAATAAATAATAATAAAAAAAATATTATTTAACAGATGTGTTGCAATACGGGCAGACATTTGTATTATTATCTATTTCTTCCCCACATGCAAAACAAACTGTCTTATTATCACCATATAATATTTTTTCCTCATCTTTCTCAAGATCTTTAGTTCTTGAAGCATCTACTTTTTTATCAGGCATAATTTTAAGGTGAAGTAGAATTAACTTTAATTATGGAAAAAATAAAAACGTTTAATAAAAAATTGGAGTCCGATATTTAAGATTAGAAAATGACGATAAAGTGTAATAAAAAATAATGAAAATGTTTTCTCCATATTCAAAAGATAACAAAATTTAAGAGTTTAGAATTATTTATTTACCTATACTATAATTAATAAATCGAGAAGAATTTTTAAAAATGCCCGGTTCACATGGTTCATTAACCAAAGCAGGAAAAGTGAAAATGCAGACTCCGAAAATTGATAGGACAGGAGTAAATTCTAATAAGAAAAAACCTCCAAGAATGAGATTTCGAGAGTTATATATAGCTCGAGTAGTAAAAAGTCGCTTTGGTGGTCAGAGGGACAGTCTTGGCGCCAAAAGGACTCAATTTTCAAGAAGATAACAAAATTGTGATGTCCTAATCGCCAACTCCTATAGTTTGAAGTTGATTTTTTAACTTTTGACTCTGCTTTAAATAAAACTGAGATTTATCACGATTAATTTCAAAAGTGATATAATAATCACTCATAAGTAAATTCCAACGCACTGCTCTTTTCATATTACTTATTTCTTTTAATCTTATTTGATTTTCAAGATTTCTCAAAAGAGAGTAAGCTTTTCTTCCATCTTTTTTGAAATGAATATAAAATTCAGATAATTCAAGAAATAAGTCTGTTAGAGGTTTAACAATTTCTTCATTATTAAAATCAAGGTCTATATTGTCTAATCCACCTTTAAGAAATTTCTGTGTGAGGGATAAATTACCATGATTTTTATAATATATGGCACGAAGTAGAAAATATTTTATTTTTACCTTCAAATGATCATTTCCGATGATAAAAGCATTCTTAAAGTGAATTTTAGACTCATCAATTTTGTTTTGTTCTAAAAAGATTAACCCAATATATAGGTTTGCTAGACCTAAGAGTATTTCCTTATTATAGGATATTTCTTCTTTTTCTAAAAAATTAATTATGATGTTAAAATGATTAAATGCCTTTTCATAGTTTTTTCTTTTGTAAAACATTACTCCTAACTTATAATGAACTTTAATAATCAAATCTACTGGGATTTCTCCAGATTTAGCAACTCCCAATGCATTTTGTAAATAATTAATGGCAGTATCCTGATGGTTTAAAAGGGACGCTATTTTAGTTAATTTTAGAAGGATTAGTATAATGACTTTTTTTTGTTGGTTCTTATTAAACACAATTAATAAGTCATTCAGAATCTTAGCAGCTTCTTCAAATCTATAATTTTTGATTAATTCTTCAATTGCAATATATTGATTCATTGATTCTATTACTTCAAAATTTGTTGGAGGGCTGCTAAATAGGTCCTTATCAATTGAAAATAACTCTTTTGTTATAGAACTTTCATAATTTAAAGCAGAAAATGGAAAATTATTTTGTTCTTCAACGAAATTATGGGGATTATACAAAAGTTCTTTCTCTGGTCGAAATTGAATAAATTCTGTTAAGTACATTTCTCGTGTTTGTAATATTTCTATTAAAGAATTTAATATTTGACGTGAATATTTAATCCATTTCTCTAAAAGTGACTCCAATTTAAAATCAGGATTATCATTATATAATTCTGTTAATATATATGGAGTATAACTTTCAAAAAAGCTTCTGAGACAAAATTTATCATAACTTATATCCTTAAAATAGGTGAAGTAACCCTTTTCTAAAATGAAAAATTCATCATAATTTCCATCATTTGAAAAAAATAGGGTTTCAGATGTTCTAATTTTAGGAAGTCCATATTTTAAATCCCATGGCATATTAAAAGTTGGTTTTAATCCAAGATTTTGTAGAGAAGTTACTAATTGATTTAACTCTTTATCAGAATAATCATTTAATTTGTCTCTTTTATTCATTAGGGAAATTCTTATACGATTTAGCCAAGTACGTTCATTTTCATTTTGTATAACTTCTGGAATTACTAAATTCAATAAATCTCCAAGTTGTTGTTTCTTACCATCTAAAGAGAAGTTATGTTCTAAAGTTAATGATAGTGCCAAATTCCTAAGTGATTTCATCAGATAAAGTATTAGAATAAAAATATCTTGATTTAAATTCCAAAATTGGAAAGCTAATGAAAGATGAAAATTTACAACTTCAAAAGGAATATTAATTCTTATAGGGAAGGTTATTGGGAATTTAATTGCTAAGATAACCAATTTCTTTTTTTTTATACTATATCGAAAATAATTTTGAATCGTACCTTCTATTCTCCAACCATTTTTTTCGATAAGTTCCCTTAAATTATTTATCTCATTTGTAGAAAAAGGATTAATTGACATGACAATTGCTCTTAATTGATTAAAAGTCTCAGAGATATAATATAATCTTATATAACTAATAGTGATTTTAAATATTAAATTTTGCATCTATATTCGAATAAAGATTTTATATTAGAATTTATTTGTAAAGATTGTATTTAAAAGAAGAAAAAAAAGATTCCATAATGGATATAACACAATTTAATAAAGAGCTAGCAAATAGGGTTGCAACAGCTAAAAGATATGAAAAAAGTGGAGATATTAAATTAGCTGTAAAATTATGGTTAGAAATTTCTGAAATGGCAATTAGCTTATCAAAAAATCCAAAACTGGATGCGTCCTTTAAAAACATGCTTATGAATAGAGTAAAAGGAATTTTTGAGCATGTGCGAATCTTAAAATCAGGAGAAGAATCTTATACTGATTATGTTGCACCCTCAAAACACAGTTCACAAGTAGAAAAATCAGTTAAACCGATTCAAAGTGAGAGTGAAACTTATCTAGACCAAGAAATTAATGACATCAATAACTCAAATTCAGAAGCATATAGTAGCCCAAAAATTATTGAAGATTCTGATCTAAAAAATTTACCAAAAGGATTTAAAGAAATAGAAACTTCTGAAGATTTTGAAATAATTACACCTCATGATAAGGATTTTGTAAAAAAACAGCTTGATAAAGCTTTAGATAGTAATTATTTTAAACAACAAAAACAAGGAGGGGAGGGTGTAAGTTCTGAATTACAAAAAAAAAATGATTTTGAGCAACCTAAAGATGGAAAGTATAAAATATGTTTTGCATGTGGATATGACAAGAACTTAATTAAAGATAAGATATGTAAAAATTGTGGAACAAATCTAGATTAAGACTTCTTTCCTAAGAAACCAATCACAATAATTTTATAATTATATCAAAATAGGCGTCTTCTTTTTTGTCAGAGTGGTGAATTTCCTTAACTTCGCAAGATACTTTTGTTTTTAATTCTCTCTCTAGAATACCCTCAGTAATTCCACATATTATATAAATGTAGTAATCAAAATCTTGAGTATCAAATAAGAATAGTGAGATTTTAAATCTAAATGAAGAATGTAATGACTGTTTCAGGAGGAACGATTATTGGTCTTGCTACAATAAGTATTGCTAGGAATATTATTAAAAAGCGAAGATTAAGATAAAAATAAAACGGTTAATAAAGTTTTTAAAACAAATAAGTCCTAAGAATAAAAATTTTTGCTCTTTTTAGATTTGATCTTATTATATCTTTCTATTGCTCGATCTCGCCATACTGTATTCCATTTTTTAAATCCTGATTTCACGAATTTCTCTCTTTTGTAAAAATCATAACAAACCCAATTGAATAAAACAAAAAAACGCTTTGCTCCACTTTTATGCGTTAATTGCTTTGATCTTACACCTATATCATTTCGAAGGTGTTCAATTAACTTTCCCTCAACAGCATCCTGTAATTTTCCCTCAACTATGGTATCTTCATAATTTATTCCTTCTTCTATGAAGTAATTCCTTACTTCATCAAAAATATTACCTCTACATAGTTCTACTTTTTCAGCTTTATTTTGAAAATTTAAATCTTCAAGTCCCTCTCGTACAAGTTCGACGCTTACCTTTAGTGGTTTCTTGTTTTTCCAGTTTTCACCTTGAAAAAGCTCAACGGGTAATGTTTTAAAAATTAACTCTCCCGACTCTTTTCTAAGAAGTCCAATAAAGGCATTTCCTACAAGGTCTCCTGTACCTGCATCATCAATTTCAATCGTCATTCTTTTAAATAACACTTTATTTATTCGATAAACAATTGATTAAGTTAATTAAAAAATATCAAGTTTTATACTATTAAATATAACAAGATTTTTTTGAATATCTACTTATGATTGTAGAACTTTTAATGATTGGAAATGAGATACTTATTGGAAAAACTCAAGATACAAATTCTAATTGGATAGCAAAAAGGATCACTAAATATGGACATCAAGTTAAAAGAATAACAACAATTGGAGATGATCTTGAAACGATCTCTAGCACTTTTCGAAATATATTACAAAGAAAACCTGATATAATAATAACATCGGGTGGAATTGGGCCTACTTTTGATGATATGACTTTAGAAGGCATTGCTAAAGGTTTAGAAAGAAAATTGAAATTAAATGAAAAGGCTTATAAATCAATTAAAAAGAGTTATGAAAGGGCGTATCATAAGGGTCTTTTAAAACTTGAAGGGATGACAAAAGAAAGAGAAAAGATGGCGTATCTCCCAGAAGACTCTACACCATTACCTAATACTGTTGGTACTGCTCCTGGAGTCAAGATTATCGAAGGAAGCATTATTATTTTTATATTACCTGGTGTACCTGCAGAGATGAAGGCTATGTTTAGAAATGTTATAATGCCCATTTTACAGGAAAAGAAAGGTAATTTTGTTGAAAAAGGATTTACTTTTATGGGAATAGGGGAATCTCAAATTGCACCATATATTACTGAGCTTGAAAACAAGTATCCTCAATTATGGATTAAAACGCATCCTAAAGTCGGTTTATCAGTTGAGGTAGAAGTTTCAATAACTGCGTTTAATGTTGAACATGGAGAAAAGTTAGCTGAGAAAATCCTAAATGAAATTAGAGAAATTGTACTAAATTTAAAAGGAAAAATTAAAGATTAAAAAATATATTTTAAGAAATCTAATTATAATTTTGTGTTTAATAAAATTGGAATTATTATTAAAGATAAAAAAGCCCCTAAAGTCAATTCAAATGAAATAAAATCAATTTTAACTTATTTTGACACTAAATCGTTTGATGCTATTGTCTGTGAAACTATTTTTGAGGCTAAACATATAATAAAAGAAAAATACGAGGAAATTACATTCATATATCTAACTAATCCAATTCCTAAATTAGAAGAAGAGGTTTGTGATTTCATAGAATTCATTAATAAGAATGAGAACTATAAACACATCGAATTTTTTGCGCGTATGCCAAGAAAACAGAAGGAAAATAAGTACAATTGGTATGATGACTTTATTAATTATATCAAATTTTAACTACTACTTATATAAATTATTTTTAATTAGATGCCACGTTGCAAGTGGAATTCTTAATAAGCCCCCACTATATGGTGTTTTAGCTTACTTCATTGACATCTTTAAATTTTTGTAATTTCAATATTTTGAACGTTCTCAGAAATTCTTACTATGCCAGGCTGGACTTTATCGATTGTTCCCACGATCCAATTAGAGATTCTATTTCTTTTAAGTCTTGTTGTAAACTCGGCCACTCTAGTAGAATCAACGGCAATAAGCATGCCTCCCGCAGTTTCATGGCAGGTACAATCATCAAAAGCATATCCTAACTCATGAGATAATTCTTCAGCAAATTTTATTGAGGGAACTATTTCTATTTCGGCAGAAAGATTAGAGTTTTGAAGCATTTCAGCAGTATGACCCGCTAAACCAAATCCAGTTATATCGCTTAACGCATGAATAAATGAAAAATCTTCGTATGAATGTATTGTTTTAACAACATTCTGATTAGGAGTTGTCATAATTTTTATCGCTAGATCAATAGATTTTTGAAGCTCATCAATAGAATAATTTTCTAGCATTTCTGGGAACTCTTTAAGAATCCTATATGATGCCATAATAGCCTGCAATCCTATTGGTTTGGTTAAGATCAGCTTATCTCCTTTTTTTACACCTTGTTTATGAATAATCTTGTCTTTATGTACATATCCAGAAGCTTCACCACCAATTAGCGGCCATTCGCTATAAATAGTATGTCCACCAACCACTTTTGAATTGATTTTTTTTTCTAAGAAGTTTTTTATTCCCTTTAAAATTCCTTCAGCGACTTCCATTGGAGTTCTTGTACTTATGGCAAGAAATACAAGCATTCCTGATATTTCAGGTACATTCATGGCAAAAATATCATTTGTTACATTACACGCTGCAATCTCTCCCTGAATTTCAGGTTCATCTATGATAGGTGTAAATATATCGATATTTTTAACAAGAACTAAATCACTATTAGGTATGGGTATAATTGCTGCGTCTTCAATATTTCCAGATAATCCTGTTTTAGCTAACAAATCATTCAAATTGTCTTGTCCAAGTTTACATGATCAACCATGTATGCCTACATCTTTGGTCAGCCTATATTGCTTTTTTTCCATTTCCACCTCACTTTTATAATTTAATCTTATTCAATTGAGATTCTGAATATATATTAATTTGTAAGTATTTTTTATAAAATTCATCTAATTTAGTAAAAATCAGATTTTTCTATAATCTTAATTTCTTATTTTAATGGTATCATTGATTTTTATTAATCTTTTCGATATTGTTTATTGATTTTTTCGATAATTAAAAAGATAAAAATCTGGCTAAAATTTATCGAATAAATAAATCTATATGTTTGGTCGTTTTTCTCGAAATATCAAATTGATCTTTGTAATTTATATCTAGCTTAATCTCATCTGCAGTAGGATCAAACAAATTCTTTTTAAGTTCTTTCTGTTTATCGACTTTTAGTACATAGTTAAACTTAAAAATCTTTCCCGGCTTTAATTCGTTAATTTGAAGATATTTTGGAAAGCTTTCTTTTCTCTGAAAATTAAGGTATGAAGGAACTTTTAAGGATATTTGTAATTCTTTAAAATCAAAATTTGAGGGATTTGTTAGTTTGAAGTTAAGATAAATTTCAGATCCAATTGTCTTTATGTTTTTGAAGAAAAGTAATTCTTTTGAGTCATGAATTTCAGATTCAATTTGTTGAAAATAAAGTTTATCATTTATAATTTTAGCATTCAACTTATTCTTACTAATATATTTAAGAGTTAATTCTTTTAATCGTTCTATATCTAATTTAATATAATTAGCAAGTAGATCTAGTTTTATTGGATTAATCATATTAAGATAATATTTTATCTGATTTAGATATAGCTTATTATTAGACTTTCTAACAAAATTTTTTAATCGATTTATCAATAATTCTTTTGATGCATTAATTTTGTTTAGATAGGGTCTTATATATAAATTAAAAGTATTATTGTCTTCAAAGACATTTTCTTTACCTATCATTGCATCAATTTGCTTTTCAGAATCTTCGATATAGTCTTGAATCTGAGTTGAATTCATTTCAATTAATCTTTTGGCATCAAAAAATTCATTTTTTTTAATCAAAGTCTCAAGTTTGTCTATCAATTTATTGAAATCTTCATTGAAGGTTTTCATACCTTCAATTCTCTCTGTAATGATTGTTTGTATATGTCCTTGTATTAATTGAAAGTTTAATTCATTACTAATGCCATTGATTTCAGTGCTTTTTGCACCTTCAGTAAGTACTCCTGGTTGTGTTAGATAGATCATCAATTTATCTTTCATCAATTTTATCTGGTGATCTAAGTCATTTAGATATTCTTGGATTTCGATTTTAGTTTCAACCCATTTTTGTAAAAGTGTTTTAAAGATTTCATTAAACTCAACGTTAGCTATCAATAATTCTCGAATATCGTTATCCATTTTAAATAACCTTTTCCTAATTTGTGTTATATATCCAAGTTTATCATCCTGATCATAGATAAAGTCAATATTAGAAACTTTTTCGTCAATTTCTATTTCAAGTTTTTCTTCTTTGATAAATTCAAACTCTGCTTTTAAAACATCAATGCGATTTGCTAATATCTTTATCTTTTCTTTCAAATTAGTGACAAATTCGGATTTTTTCTCTTCACATATTTCTGAGATAAAACTTTTGATGATACTTAATTCTTCAATAATTTGGACTCTTGTTTCTTCCCAATCTTCAATTAATTCGAATGCTAGTCTTTTGTAATCAAACTTTTTAATAATATTATCAAATTTTTTGATTTTTTTAAGAATTTTACTATATTTTCTATTTAACTGGATCTCTGTATCATTAAACTTGAAATTCTGTATATATGAATTTAATTTTTCTCTAAATTGAGCGGGAGTTTTTTGAAATTCAATAATTTGTTTTTCAAAAATAGTTAATTCATTATTAATTCTTTCAATTGTATTGTCAATATCAGAGAAATTTGACTTAATATTATTTAATGTGTAAATAATTTCATCCTTAACTTCTGGATCTTTTTCTATATTTAAAGCATTACTTAATTCAATTGTAATCCATACCGCAATCTTTTTACTCTCTAAAATAAAACATAAATTTTGAAGTAATATTATAGTTTTCTTTCTTTCTCGCCAAAATCTTGATTCTAACTGATATATTATTTTTGTAATTTCATTTTCTATTTCAATCTGATATTCTTCAAATAAACGTTTAAACACTAATGCTATACATTCTCTAATATTCTCAGAGGGGTTTTCTAATTCCTCAAACAAATATGGAAATATTTCTGTGATATTTTTTTGACATAGATGAAAAATTGCATTTATTAAAGAATTTCTATAATTAGAATCACTTGCTTCTAATACTGAATGCAATAAATTTGCCCAAATTTGATCAAAATTATTTTCAGCAATATTTACAAGTGCCTCAATAACTTTTGACTGTATCCTATAATCTTTTTCCCTTAAAATACTAATTAGTTTTGGGATTATTGATATTATTTCTGATGACTTTTCTTTACCAATCTCTCCAAAAAGCCAAATAATAAGTTCTTTAACTCTATTCTCCTCATTATAGAGAAGGTTTAATAAGATGTAAAATATTTTCTCTTTCGTTAAAAAATATGTCCCATGAATCTTCAAAAGCTCTGCAGCAGCTCTTGCAACATCATCATCCTCATCTCGTAGATTAATTATGACCATTGATAATAGAGGTTCTAAATTTCTAATCTTTGTGTAATCTTGATTTAATATTTTCTGTATGGTTTTAATTACATTTAGTTTTACTTTCCAATCATTGTCCAGTAGTTTCTCAGTATATTCCTTAATAATATCCTGTAATTCTACCTGATCTATGTATAAAGAGAGAATTAAATTACCAATGATCTTGACCGTTAATCTCCTTACAGAAGGATCTTGATCATACAAACGTTTTCGGATTTTTTCTAATAAGTCGATCAGGAGATTTGGTCTAAATAAACTTATTTGATATGAAATTTCTAATGAAACTAATCTAATCCAAGAATCAGAATCATTAATAAATTGATTAATATTTTTTATTGTTCTCATCGAAGTAGAAGGAGATTTATCACAAATTAAATTTAATAAGCTTAAACTTCGATAAATTAGCTCTTTATCAGCATAATTTTCATAATTTTCAATAATTCTAAATAGTTCCTCAGCTGCCTTGTCATTATACCCATTAAAGATTAAACTCTCAATTTTTTCTGTATCTAATGGTTCTTTTGAATCTAAGGGTTCTTGGGTTGTCAATGCGGTAGGTACAAAGGTGTTTTATTAAAAAATTATTGTACTAATATCTCTTCTATCAAAGTAGTATAAATATATATATTTATATTAGATACTTCAATAGAAGTTTATACTCTTACTATAGTTCGTTGAATAAATCTATAAATTAATTTTTTGATTAAATCTAACAAATTACTAAATTTCATTAATAATATAAAATCTGAGTAAAATGTCTAGATGTGAGAAATTTGCTCGAAAATCTGTTTACAGGATTTATTGATAATGTGTATAAAATCTCTGAAGTTTATCGTTTTGAGGGGAAATTTAATGAGGCAATGGTATTTTTCGATTCTATAAAACCAATATTAGACTTTGATAATATAAGAAAAGAAGATAAAGCTCGAATTCTAATACAATTTGCTAAAATTAGAATGGATCATAAGTTTCTTAAAGATTTTGATTATAATGAAGAAATGAAAATGCTTCAAGATGCTCAGAAATTAGCAGAATCATCAAATACAAAAAATTTCCAGGCAGATGCTATTGATCTTTATGGAAATTGTATTTATCGTGCAGGAATTCTAGAAGGAGATTTTGAGGAAGCATTGAAATATTACAATGAAGCTCTATCAATACGAACTCAGATACAAGATAAGTTGGGAATTACTTGGTCTTATTTTCATTTAGGAATTTATCATGAAAATAAAAAAGATCCTGATGAAAAAGATCATCAAACATCATTTGATTATTTTGAAAAAGGTTTAAAAATTGCATTGGAGGAAGATTTTAAACTTGAACAATCATATCTTTTTCGACATCTTGCAGGTCACTATGCATATAATAGGGATGACCTAGATAAAGGTCTCGAATATTTTAAAAAATCAGCAGGACTAAGAGAAGAAATTGGCTTTATTTTTTCATTACAATTTGCTTATTTTGCTATAGGTTTTATTTATTTCGTGAAAAAAGATTTAGTAAATGC
>JBHLLJ010000096.1:0-12828 GCA_048885705.1 Candidatus Hermodarchaeota archaeon
TCAGTCTTGATTTTTTCTATTAGCCGATCTAAAGTTGCTAATTCTATAAATTTATCTTCTTTTTCTTCCATTTCGAGTTTTTTCTCTAATTCAATAGAAATATCCTTAAAAGCTGCGGATTCTTCTAAAATATCTTTTTTAATATCATTATTAAGCCCTATCAAATCACCTATTAGATCATAAAAGTAAAATTGTGGATAATTTAATATAATTTCCTGCAGCTCCTGTTCAATTCGACTTTCAAGATCCTTTAACATTCTTTCTTTATGGATATCTTGGATTTCTTCCTTTCTTTCTTCAATTAAAAATGAGATAAAACTATTTTCTAAATCAATTATCTTATTTAGAAGATTAATTTCTAAATTAAAGGAATTTTTCAAAAGTGAATTAACTTCATCAATAATTGCCTTTTTTTCAGTTAGTTCTAAACTTTTAGTCGAGTCGAAGGTAAATTTATCTTTATCCATAAGCTTCTGGACTCTGATCCCTAAGCTGTGATAAATATGAATTGTAGCAGTGGCAATTAATAAATCATTAAAACTAGTTTTCTGAGTAGCGAGCTCAAAGATTTTATTTTTATCAGCCTCCCTTTTAAAGTGCGAAATTATCAAATCAACAGTTTGAAAAAATCTGAATGTACTTTCAACTGCTGTTGTTTTCCTCTTAACGCCACTAATCATAACCCTTTCACCCATTCTCTATATACTTCTTTAAAATTATCTGATATCTCAAATCGAGCATTATTGTGCCAGAATTTGAAATCTAACACATGAAAAAGATCACCCTTAAACAATTCCTTCTCCTCATTTGTTAAAATATGTTTTAAAATTACAGTTAAAGGTCTTGGTACTAATTTTGAAAAATATTTTAGTTCTGTATTCTTTACATAGTCATAAAATGTCTCATTCTCTTCTAGATTGAAAAATTTGAAAGGTAGAATATTTTCTAATTGGTTATTTAGATTATTTAACTCATTTTTAATATTACTTTTAACATACTTCGGGAATTCGGTATTTATGTCAATACTAAGTTCATAATTTTTATAAAATTCAAATAATAAAATTTTTTCTTCAGGATGGGTTAATTTTGCTATGTACGAGTCTAAAAATAATAAAAAATTTTTGATTTTTCGCTCATTTGATTCTCTCTCTTCAAGATATCCAATAAAGTCATTATAAACTTCATCCAATGTCCATTGTTTTTGTTCTTCTGGTCTTAAATATTTTTTAGAATAATCAATAATCCAATCTAAAACATAAGACTTCCACTCTAGGTTGATACCTCCTATTCTTTTTTCTAAAAATCTATGAAATCTATTTGAAAAGCTTACAGGATCACTAATTTCTTTGTCTGGTTCATCTTTTATATATCTATTTATTGTAGAATGCCTTAAGGCATAACTTAATAGATAGTTTAATTCTGTTGTAAATTTTTTAAATTTCTCAATATGACTTTTTACACTATCGATTTTGGATTCCATCTGGATCTCAGCAAAAGAAATTAAATCCTCTATTTTCAATTCTATTTCGTTAAAAAATCTTTCTACACCATTAGTAATTAAGGAAATAAACCCATTTATAAGATTTCTTTCATTATATTTAAGATCTTTAACTAATAAAAATGGATGTGTCTCAATTTGATTATAAATAAATGTTTTGAACTGACTTATTAACTTAAACCCCAAATTTTTTGCGGGTTTTTGTTCTTGGTTAAATTTTTCATATAAATTATTTATCAATTGCATAGTAAGAGTTTTTAATCGTCGATATGAAAGGTATTTTGGAAGTGATAGTCGAATGATATTAAGTCCTTTTTTTATAATTTCTGAAAAGTAATTAAGAACTGAACTTAATTCTACAATTCTTAGACTTACTTTTTGACTCAATGCTTGTGTTATAAAATTTTTTGCTATTAACCAGATTGGATCAAAATTTACACTTTCTAATTTTCCTTTATTTATTATAAAATGTTCAAATTTGTTTAAAAGCTCATCAAGATCTCCCATTTGCCCTGTACTAAGAAATTCTTTAGAATATTCTAAGAATTTATTTAAATGGTCTTGCAGATCAATAATCAATGAATTTACTTTGGAGATCACCCATTCTGCTGTATGCAATTCATTATAATTTTTTATTGTTTGCGTAATGTAATTGACTATAAAAATAACTAGTTCATCCAGAGATTCATCAATAGTACCAGTATTTGCTAAATTTATAAGATTAGTACCTAAATTTAAGGTCTTAGCAACAATAAAATTAGCGCTAGGCTCTGATATTGAGAATTTAAGATGTTCAATTGCTTGTTGCCCACTACATACCCTTTTAGTTTTTTGAAATTTAGAATTTAATAAATTAATTTCCATAGGCTTTTTATACCATAGAATTTCTACATTGGAAACGACTTTAGCATAAGTACTTAACATTTCTTTCTCAGTTGGAAGCGTCCTACTTATACCAATTAGTTTCTTATTCCACTTATCTTCGACTAATTCCCCATAAAGTTTTTTATTAAATCTCGATGCAAATTTATTATATAATTGGTATTTTTTATCTCTATTTAATTCCGGACGTTCCGAAAATTCTTCTACCTCATAAAATAGTTTACTTATATTATTCAAGGAATCTATTGATCTGTGTATATCTAAAACACCAGTCTCAGGTTTTAAAGCCAATAATAGACTTTCACAGTCTTTATATTTACCTGGTATGAAAATCATTGATTGAGGGTATATATTTACCCGCGCATTTTTTTCATCAACATTATGGAGATCAAACTCAATACTAAAGACTTCCGCTCCTGTATAATCCCGCAGAATTGCATTATACATAGTTAAATATTTAATAACTTCTTCAGAAAGCTTATTTACTTTTTCTCTTGTTAGCCTTCCTGGACCAATGACGTCTCCGACAATAACATCATTTGGCGAAGAATAACCAAATAATAGAGAATATTGATAACTTATAAACTCTCGCGTTGTTATCATGATCTTATTTCATTTAAACATTGTAATTATTAAATTAATAAATGTAAGGCACAAAAACTTAAGAATAATCCTTTAAACAAAATATAATGGGTTTTTAAATATTTTAAGTTTATAAAGTATTAAAATTTACTTTTGAATACTAAATAAAGTACGTGTTTAAAAATATTATAGAAGAAATACAATATATTAATATTCAGCTATTCAACCTTGTTTTTAACTTGCCTTATAACAATTATATTACTATAAAAATTAGAACCTTAAAGATGTTTATTGTAATTGTAAGAAAATCTAAAATTTAGGTTATGAAGATAACTTTGAATCTAGTATTGGAAATAAAAATATAATAGGATAAAAAATATTATATTTATAATAATAATAATTATAAAATCTAAAAGCACTTAAGGTGTGGAGATATTCAGTTTGGGTCTGATTTAGGAATCAATCAAGAGGATATCGAAAAAATTAGTCCTCAAATTACATTTATAACATCAAATGCAGATATTGAGGCAATTGCTCTTGTATCTCAAGAAGGCTATCAAATAGCATTTAGCGCTTTACCACAATATCACGTGGATGGAGACCAATTTTGTGGGTTATCAAGTGCCTTATTAATGACTGGACGTTCAACAATCCAAACATTATTCCAAGAGGATTTAAGTGAAATTATTGTTCGAGCTCAAGATGGATATATTGTAATTACAAATGCAGGGAGATTAGTAATTGTGTGTGCAGGAACTATAATTGATACTTTAATGAAAACTGTCAAAGTAATGAGGATTGCCGCTAAAAATCTCTATAAAATTTTTGAAGGGCGTTAGTTTTAAAAACTATATTTTTAACATCTTTTATATTTATCAATTTCGTTATAAAATAATGAATTTGAATATTCAAATAATTTTATTGAAAAAGCAAAAGGTTTCTATTGATTATTATATATTTTGAGCAAAATAAACTCTTTATACTAACTATGGCAATTGATAAAGTCTTTACTTAGCCGTGGCCTTGGCGTTGGCAATAGAACCAAAAGCAATGGTAGTTAGTCAAAAATGTTTTTCTATTTTAATATCCTCCTCAAAATGTTAAAAACTGTTTTTAATGGGCATTAATTCTCAGCTTATGAACAATTTATGAATGGGGAATTAAGGGTTTATAAATTGTCAATTAAATAAATTCAAAATTCTTTAACTTCGGAACAAATGCCAAAAATTGACGACTCTCAATTTTAATTATAATACATTAATATTTTTTATATAAATTTATAATCTGCCCTCGAGAAAATCTTAAAAAATAAGGATCTTTTAAATATTAAAATTTCATGAATTTGATTGTTCTTGAATGTTCTTTCAATAATAATTATATGTTTTTTATATCTTTATGGTATTATTCTGTTCTATATTACTATTTTAGCCAAAAAAAAAAATGAAATTGGGGCTTTTATTAATAATATTACAAATACTATTGTTTTTATTATATCAATTTCGATAAACCTATTCTTATCAAATTTATTTAATCTTCCTAATAGCGAATTCGTTGAATTTCCCTTCAACATTTTAACCATTACATTTATTTTAATTTTTTTACCAACATTTTTTCTTTTTATATATCGAGAAAAATACAGAATCAAAATTCAGAAAAGAATAAATACATATCTTGAACATCAAAGCTTCAAAGAAATCCCTCTCAAATACGACATTTATAGAAAGTTGACCCATTTTGTTGTTTTAGGGATTGTTTTTTTTTATTTTACTTTAGGTTTTATTCTAGAAAATTTTTCAATTACAATAATAGGAGATATCATGATATTTTCTCAAAAACTGGTCGTTTTTTTGGTTCTGATATCATTGATAGGATTACTAACAGCTGATTTTACACGAATTCTAACACCAAATCTGTATCCATTGAAACCAGTTAATCAAATATTAAGAGAAAAAGAATTACATTTAAGGTTAGGACCTCATATTTCTATGAGTATTGGGTGCTTTTCCATAATTTTATTATATGGAGCTATTCAACCACTAGGACCAGTAATAATCTGTACTTCTATGGTTATGTCTATTTTTGGAGATATAACAGCAAATTTAACGGGAAGAACAATAGGTGGCAAAAAAATTAGAAAGACGAATAAAACCTACGAAGGACTGATTGGAGGTATCTTTGCTGCATTTGTCTCTGGGATAATTGTATTATTTATATTAAGGGATTATTATAGTTTTAGTATTACAGGATTATTAATAATCCCTTTTATTGGTATGATAATTATTGGGATTATAGATTATTTAGACTTAGAGATTGACGATAATTTAACATTCAATTTCTTAGTATCAACCATATTATTTTTCATTTCAATATTAATCTTATAAACCATTTATCATAAATTTTTTCAATCAAGATAGTTTCTTTAATGAAAATGTTAGAAGAAAAATTAAAAATTGATAAAATATCTAAAGGAACGGTTATTGATCACATTGATGCCGGATATGCTATAACTATTCTTAACCTTACTGGTCTCGATGAATCTAAAAATCTAATGACAATTGGAGTTAATGTTTCATCAAAAAAGTATCAAACTAAAGATATCATTAAAATTGAGAATGTATTTCTCAATGAAACTCAAATGCAACAAATATCTATTTTGTCCCCTAATGCTACAATTTCCTTAATTGAAAATTATAAAGTAATTGAAAAAAAGAAAGTGGAACTTCCTCGGATAATTAAAAAATTAATCTTATGTGTTAACCAAACATGTATTAGTAATTCAGAAAAAGAGCCTATTGATACTGAATTTTTAGTTTTAGAAGAAAAACCCTTGAAAATTCAATGTATTTATTGTGAACGGATATACAAATTGGAAGAAATTGTTTTTACTTCAAAAGAAAAGAAAGAAATGAAAGTAAAACAGAGAATTCTATTATAAAGAGTTATAAAAGATTTTCTAAAGAAAAAGTTCAAGAACTGATGAAAAGTCTGGAATAAAATAAAGTAGCGTATGAAGAAAAACACCAACAATCATAAATAAGAAAAAGAATATACCAATACCGGGCAATATAATACTCTTCCAATGCCACTCCTCCTTATCATATTCATATTTTAGAATATTTGAACTTACTACAAATGGAAATAAAAACCACCACAATAACATCCATAATAACATGAACCAACCTATTAAACCAAATATCAAACGTCCTATAAAAGCACTTAACGCTCCAGTTAATGCGCGAATCCAGTAAAGTTTCGTTTCCCTCTCCATACGAAGATCAAAAGATTTCAATGGCTTTTTTTCAACCTGAATAGATTGTTTTTTAAATTCTTTCTTCTTTTCCTTTAAAAGCCGTTTTCTTCTTTTTTTTATATCTATCTTCTTACGCTTTCCCATAATTATTATTATAAATACTATTTATTATAAAAATCATTATATATTATTAGACAAACTAGAAATTGAACCTAAAATGATTAACCCATCAACAGAATTTACGAATTTTGATGTATT
This sequence comes from Candidatus Hermodarchaeota archaeon, assembly GCA_048885705.1. Taxonomy (GTDB): domain Archaea; phylum Asgardarchaeota; class Lokiarchaeia; order Sigyniarchaeales; family SOKP01; genus Loki-b32. Next base: position 6,471 of record JBHLLJ010000096.1, read on the forward strand.
TGCTATTGTAAAAGAATTAGATTTAATATTGATTAACGGTACAATTCTAAATATATATGAAGTAGAAGATATTTTGATATTAAAAATCAACACTAATTTTGGAAAGAAAAACTTAATTGTTAAAAAAGATTCACGGATTAACTTAACCGAATATGATTATCCTATCCCAAAATATCCAAGTCAATATATAATTTCTCTAAGAAAGTTATTAAAAAATAGGAGAATCTTGAAAATTTCTCAACATAATTTTGATAGAATTGTAGTAATCGAACTAAGTAACATTTCAGGCCAGCCTTGGAAATTTGTTATTGAACTCTTTAACAAGGGTAATTTTCTATTATTGGATGAAATAAATAGAATAAAAGTCGCAAAAAAATACAGAAAATTTAGAGATAGAGAGATCCTACCAAATAAAGTATATATATTTCCAAGATCTCAAGGAAAAGATTTTCTAACAATAAATAAAGATGAATTTATCACTTTATTTAACAATTCTGGTGTAGAAATTGTAAGAGATCTTTCTCGAAAAATTCATATTTCTGGGCTTTATAGCGAAGAAATATGCTATAGAGCAAAAATTGATAAAAATATTGTTGGAAAAGACCTTATAGATAATCAATACGATAATTTATATGATTCCTTTAAAAAATTAAGAAATCAGTTATTATTTGGTGAAATCGAAGCATATATAGTTTTTGATAAAAATGGAAATCAAATTTCGGTTCTTCCATTTGAAATCGAAATTCTTGAAGAACACAAAAAAAACCATTATTCTTCCTTTAATGAAGCAGTTGATAAATATTTCTCAAAAATCGATTCTGAAACTCTCAAAAAGCCAAAAGATCAAAAAATTGAAGATCAAATTAAATCTCAACAAAAGATATTAAAAAATCAACAGGATTATCTTAAAGAGCTTAAAAATGAAAAGGAAAATTACTATAGAATTGGAGAACTAATATATGCCAATTTAAATTCCTTAGAAAAATTACAAAATGTAATCTTGGATGCAAAAAAAAAAGGCTACTCATGGGATATCATTAATGACAAACTTAAAATCGCAAAATTAGAAAATTTAAATGGAACAGAATTTTTTGAAAAAGTTATTCCTTCAACCAATCAGGTATTAATTAAAATTAATCAGAATGACATATACTTAGATTTAAAAAAAAGCATAGGAGAAAATGCTAATAACATTTACTCAAAAGGAAAAAAAGCAGATAAGAAGTTAAAAGGAACTATTTCAGCCATTAAGCAGACCAAAGAAAAAATTGATAAATTAACGTCTGATAGAGAGTTAATGGACACTGAAGTTGATTTTTTAATTAAGAAACCAAAAAAGAAATGGTATGAAAAGTTTAGATGGTTTTTTTCATCTGATGGGTATTTAATAATTGGGGGAAGAGATGCAACTTCTAACGAGGCTATTTTCAAAAAGCAAATAGAGCAAAATGATTTAGTTTTTCATACAAATTTTCCTGGTTCTCCACTGGTAATAATTAAAAATCCACATAATCATAAAATTCCATTAAGCACTATTGATGAGACAGCTGAATTTGCCGCGAGCTATTCAAGAGCATGGAAAGAGAATTGGGGAGTAGTTGATGTATTTTATATTCACCCAGATCAAATTTCTAAAACACCTCCCTCGGGAGAATTTTTGCCTAAAGGTTCTTTTATTATTACTGGTAAAAAGAATTTTATTAAAAATGTTAAAACTAAATTAACAATTGGAATAAAGTTTGTTAATATAGAAGCTAATTCTAAAGATAATCAAAAAATTTTTTACCCTAAAATTATTTCTGGACCAGAATCAGCAATAATAAAACAAACTGAAAATTTCATAAGTATTATTCCATCAAAATCTGGTGGTTTAACAAAAGGAAAGTTAGCTAAAGAGATTCTAACCAGATTTTATGAAAATACGATAAAAGAATCAAGAATTTGGATTAAAATACTATCTTTAGATGATATTCTACTCTATTTGCCTAGTGGTAAATCAATAATTAATTGAAAAATTAAGTTTCGTGAAAATATCGTTTAATTTTTGGTATATTTTGATGGTTATCAAATAAAATCCCATCAATTCCTAAATCAATTATAGACTTCATTTTTGATATTGGATCCTTGTATATTATAAAGTTCCATGCTAAAGATTTTATACTAAATGCCTTACAAATTTCAATGAACTTTTTGGTTATTAGATTTGAGGTTAAACTTATAAAATCAGGTTTGATATTGAATCTCTTAAACTTATCAAATTTTAATAAATCATTAATATTGAAATCAAAACCTTTTGTAATATTATAACATATTTGACTATTCGGATAGAATTTTTTTACTTCACTTAATTCCTGTAGATTTCTTCCACTAAAAATGCAATCATCTAATAATGTATAATTATTGATAATATTTAGAACATTTTGTATAATGTTATTAACTTTCAACTCAATCATAAACAATGTTTTTCCTTTTAATCCTTTTAAAACCTCTGATAATAGAGGGATTGGATCACTACGCTTTTTAGTTCTAAATTCTTTGATTTCATTATAGGAAAGATTTTCTAATAAACCTGAGCTTTTAGTCGTCCTATCTAATGTATGATCATGAAGAATTATCAATTCCCCATCTTTAGTCTTTCGAACATCAAATTCTACACAATTAGCACCAAATTCTATAGCTTTTTCAAAAGCTGTGATTGTATTTTCATCAAAAATTGTTCTAGTTCCTCTATGTCCTATAAATAGAAATTCTGATTTCATAAAAGAATCTTGGTAATTTTCTATTACTCTTGAATAAGAAATAAGTAAATTATAATAATAAATATACCGATAAGAGTAAGAAAAAAAACTGTTATATTTAACAGAGTCTGACCAATCGACAGTAGAACCAGTAAAAGTAATTCTTTCCAATTTAATCTTTTACCGAGTAATTCTTTATAATTCGCATAGCTAGTAATAATAAAAATAAAGAATAGTAAGACCGCAAGCGTTTTTATGGTTATATCAATTAAAGTCCATATTAGATTTACATCCATAAAAACAGTTATTATTTCTATATTGAAAAGAAGAGATACAATGAAAGAAACACAACCTAAGATAGCTGATATAACTATCGATCTAAAAGCAAAATTTTCGTCCGATCGATATTTTTTCATTGTTTTTTGTTTCTTTTCGACTGGCTTAGGAATTTTTGACATTTTATCTTCTATATTTTTCTACATGTTCTTTTAATTTAAAAATTCTATAACTATAAAACCCTAATAGGATTCCAAGAAAGCTAAACGCAAGTATATTTAGCACATATAAAACAATATTGATGATTGGGGATGTTGTAGTAGGTGAGGATTTAATATTAATGAGGACTATTGTGCTTTTTTTAATACCAGCAGGATAAATAGGAGTTTCTCCATATGTTATATTAAATACATAACCATTTCCATAGTCTAAAGCAGCATCTTCTTCATTTGCGTTAACACCCTTAATGGGTAAAGAAAATTCGTAAGTAGAGGTGAAACCCTCAAGTTTAGCTGCTCCATCTCCATCATTTTCTAAATCTATATTAAAAAAACTACCATTAACATTATAATCATAATAATTATATTCATCCGCAGAGATATTACTAAACTGAATTATTTTGGCATCAATAAATTCTTCTTTAACCTCAGAAGAACTATTTGATACAATAAGACCTATGAATTCACTAGTGCTGTGATGGTCCAATAATAAATCAAACTGAATAGAAATATAAAGATTTTTATTATCTTGCATAACCCACAAATTAATAGGTAAATCCTCTAAATAGAAATTGTTATCTTTAAACGCTTGATCCCATTCTTTTGCTGAAAGGTCTATATAACCATCAATAACAGGGGATTTCCCATATTCAGAGTTAATTTCCTTAGTTGCACAATACCCATTTGTTAAAAGAAATAGGGAAACAACTGTTATATTTACGAGTATAATACAAATCCATAGTCTAAAAATCTGATTCTTCACGATCAAAAAGCCATTTATTTTTAAATAATTCTATTTTTCTGTAATCCCAAATATAAAAATGGATAATTAAAATTGAATTTAATATTTTTCGTAAAAATTTTGTGTTTTACTAAAAATTAGACTTCAAATTTCACTTTTAAAGGTAAATTATTAAAGTATAAGGATTAAATTAATCAAATTGAAATATTTTCAATTCAAGGAAGAAAACTTGGAAGAATAACGACACAATTAAATTTATTTAAATAAACTATAATATAATTCATCAATCGTTTAATATCTCGTTTAGCTTCAGATGAATTTTTGTTATTATATTCCGCGAACGGTTTAGGACCAATGGCTACCAAAATACCGGATAGATCTTTTTCTCTTTTAATAAAAAACCAAAATGGGTTTTTTTTTTCATTATCTTTTACTATTATTAGCATCCAAGGATTTTGAGTCCAATCATCATCATTAGGTCCAATTACTTTTTCAATTGCTTTATGAGTTTGATATTTTTTAGTCATTTTGATATTTTTGATTAAAACATTAAAGTAACTTCTTTTAATTCTCAAATATCCTCCAAAATATCCTTTAACATCAAATAATTCAAGCTCCTTTTTTTCTCCATCTGATAATTTCAAAAAAACTCTCCAAAGATCTGGCATAGTTTTATTCGTGTTTTTTTAGTCCAATTTCTTCTATTTTTATTTGTTTAAATATGTTTTTAATCTTATCTAAAGAAGCATTTAAACCCATAGCTTTTGCTTCATCTAAATTTAAATTTAAATAACATTCGTAATAAAGTTGTGTTCCAATAAGTAGGATTCCTGACGTATGAATAACCCTGTAATCTTGAAGTATCCTAGTAATGCTATCAAAAATTTCATTAGAAAAATGAAGTGTTGAGAATGTTACCTTTACAATTTTATCTTTTTTTAATGGATAAATTGAAATCTTTATAGAGTTTTCTATAACTGATTCAATTATTAGCAAAAATGGATTATCTTCTATGTTCTTTATGTTTAATAATGAAAGCCTTAAGGTAGTTTTAGTTATATCGTTTAAATTCTGTATATGAGCTTTTGTTAAATTATAAACTTTCATTTTTAATTGAAATATTATTTTTTTATCTAAATCTATTTTCCTTGATTAATTTTCTTTTTTAGTGATACAATAGTTCCTGAAGTCTTATATGGTGATATAATAACTTTTATTCCATCAATTTGTTTTACAAGGCTTAAAGCAGAAATTATTATTTCTTTTGTCTTATGAGAACATCTTATTATTCCATATCCTTCCTCTAAATTAAGTTCAATCAACCATAATCCAATTTTATTAGCTTCTTTCAAGCCAAAGTATCTCCAAATTGATCGCCAAATTGCTTTTAAAAATGAATTTTGATTGACAACCATTTTATTTTCTATAATAATTTTAAAAGAAATATATCTTTGCCTTTCTTTTTGACCCATTATTTGCCCCCACCTTTAATTAATTTAACTCCGGATTCAAGTTTACTATTGATACGTCTTTCAATTCTTTCTAATAATAAAATTGGGTTTGTGATGAAGATTTTTTTTGCTTGATGTAAAGGAATTCCTAAAAGGGAATTACAAATGCTAATTAAGGCTCTTGGGTGTCTAAGATCATATAATTCATCAAAATTTCCACTGATGATACAATATGCTTTATTTTTTAAAGCTAAATGGATAAATCTATACAGATCTCTAAAATTCTTTGATTGGTTTACCTTATTTGGGATAAAAATTGAAGCTAACGAAAATTCCAAGAATGAATTATTCTGTTTTGTAAGCGAGATTACTCCAGGAGTAAGAGTTTTTATTATTTGTGGATTAGAAAAGGATATAATATCAACTCTTGAATCTCTAGCAGCTTGTAATTGAATATCTTTATTTAATGACTCAACTGAAAGGATCTCTGCAAAATTATTATATTGTTTAATTCTTTTTCTAAACTCCTTTAAATTGTCTAATCTTAAATTAATCCGAAAAAAAAGATTTAAATTTGAATTTCTCAATATTTTCTTTTTTATTTCTAATGGAATTAAATTCAAAGTATTTATTGGTTCAAGAATAACATTTTTAATCCCTAACTTCTCGCAAAATTTTAACTTTTTAAGCGTTTCAGTAATATCATTTAAATCTACGGGTAATCGCGATTCAAAATATGACAATAACAAAATAACCTCAAAAATCTGCTAAACTCTCTATAATTATCATAAGAAATGTAAAAATAAAAAAATTTTATTATAAATGAATATTTAAGTTGTTAGTTTTTCAAATTATATGAGGATTTCTAGTGGTTAAAACAAGAAAGCTTTCAGAAATCAGAAAGAAGATTGAAAATGGATCTGCAGTTGTACT
>JBHLLJ010000097.1:0-12785 GCA_048885705.1 Candidatus Hermodarchaeota archaeon
ATAAAATAAATAATATTTCAATTGGAGTTTGATGATTAACAGTCTCATCCATCGATATTTCAACAATAAAATTCTCCTTTCCTTTTTTGCGTTCAATTTTATTATAAATTTGTTTTGCTTGCCTTATAGCCAGAAGATAATCGTTAGCAACCTTACGTAAATGTTCTATTTTGATATTTAAAGTTTTCTTCAGCTTTGGAATTGATATTTCTCCTGTTAAGTATCTAAATTTCCTAATAAAAGTCCTAATTTCTCTTTCAGAAGCCCTTTCACCAATAAAATTTGCGATATCAAGAGTAAAATAATTACATGAATCAATAAAGAGATCTACATTCGAAAGATCAACATGATCAGCATCAATGTAATAATTTCCTTCCCAATTCAATTCTCTAACCGCATTTTGAGCTTCCTTCAAGACATCTGAAGGTGATGTTTTGGTAATCTGATGTTCTCGATATGATTTATTCCATACAATATCAACATCTATACCAATTTCTTGAGCTTTAATTATTGCTTCTAATTGAGCTCTTCCTTGACATCCAAATCGATCTCCGGTACCTATTGAATATTTTTTTAATCTCATTACTAATATAATCTTATATATTGGGATTTAATTGATTATAATATATTAAAATAGCTAATAGCATTATTATAGCAAATATTTTCAATGATCTCCCCGAGCATATCTATATCGGCAGGAATTTTTCCATCTTCAACATCAGATCCTATTAAATTACATAATATCCTGCGAAAATATTCATGCCTTGGAAATGATAAAAAGCTTCGGGAATCAGTATTCATACCAATAAACCGACTTAATAGCCCTAGATTAGAGATTGCATTAAGTTGCTTAGTAATTCCATCAATTTGATCTAAGAACCACCAACTTGGTCCAAATTGCATTTTCCCTGCTAATGAACCATCTTGAAAATTTCCAATCATAGAAGCAATTAATTCATTGTCTCGAGGATTTATATTATACAAAATAGTTTTTGTAAGTTCGCCCGATTGATCAAGTCTGTCTAAAAAGTTTGCCATTTTCTCTCCATAAATATGATCTCCAATAGAATCAAATCCAGTATCCGCCCCAATTAAATTAAACATTCGAGTGTTAGTATTACGGAGAGGTCCAATATGATATTGTTGTACCCAACCACGTTTATTATTTAATCTAGCAAATTCATATAAGAGTGCTGATTTAATTTTAGAAATTTCGATTTCAGATAAAGAGTTTCCCGATAAAATTTTTTTTGTAATTCTTTCAATCTCTTCCTCATTATAATTTTCAGTCCAAAAAGTCAATATTCCATGGTCAGCTATACGACATCCACTTTTATGAAAAATTTTATGGCGAATATCTACAGCTTCGATTAAACTGGAAAAATTATTAATTTCAATACTAGAAACGTCGCTTAATTGTGATATGTAATTATTGAATAGAGTACTATTTTCCAATTTCATTAATTTATCTGGTCTAAATGCAGGGAGTACTTTTACACTATAGCCATCATTCCTGATTTTTTTATGATAATCTAATGAATCAACAGGATCATCTGTAGTACAAACAACCTTGACATTCATTTTTAATAATAGATTCTGAACAGAAAATTCGGACGATTGAAGTAGTTTTGAGCAGTGATCATAGATTTTCTTACATGATTTAGGATTCAATAAATCATCAACTTCAAAATATCGCTTAAGTTCTAAATGCGTCCAATGGTATAGTGGGTTGCGAATTGCGATTGGGACTGTTTCTGCCCATTTTTCAAATTTTTCATAATTAGTAGCTTTTCCTGTACAATATTTTTCTGCAATACCATTACTGCGCATTAACCGCCATTTATAATGATCTCCAGCAAGCCAAGCTTGTCCTAAATTATTATAACAAATATCTTCTGCTAGTTCTTTCACAGGTAGATGACAATGATAATCAAAAATGGGTTTATTTTCTGCAAACTCATGATAAAGCGCTCTAGCAGTCTCTGTCTGTAAGAGAAAATTTTCATCTATAAATTTTTTCATTTATTTAAACACCATATTTTTAATAAATTCGAGAAGTTTTACTTATTCCTTCCCAAAGGCCAACAAGATACATAATACCTAATGCACGATCATACAAACCATATCCTGGTCGTCCTTGTTCTCCCCATATCATTCTTCCATGATCGGGACGTATAACTCCATCAAATTTAGTATCTATTAGTGCTTTTATCACTTCATACATATTAACATCTCCAAATTCTGTTGGATGCTCACTCTCATAAAAAATTTTTTTTTCAATGTGTTTAATATTTCGGAAATGTACGAAATGTATTCGGCCTAAAGTACTAAATTTTCTAATAGTTTTTACTAAATCAAGATCTGAATTCGCACCTAGAGAACCAGTACAAAATGTAATACCATTTGATGGACTATCTATTATTCTTACTAAACGATCCAAGGCAGCTTCGTCTGTGATTATGCGAGGAAGCCCAAATATTGACCATGGAGGATCATCTGGATGAATTGCCATTCTTACTCCAGATTCTTCAGCAACCGGGATAACTCTTTTGAGAAAATATTCTAGATTCTGCCATAAAAACTCCTTATCAATGTTGGAATAAGCTTTAAAAAAGTTATTTAATTCTCTCTTAGTATAACTAATTGCCCAACCAGGCAACTCTAAAGATTCTTTTTTAAAATCAATTTCACTTATCTTTGAATGATCATAACTCAAACTATTAGAGCCATCAGGATTAGTCTTCGCTAAATCAGTACGAACCCAGTCAAAAACAGGCATAAAGTTGTAACATAGAATAGGAATCCCTAAAGAACCCATGTGTTTAATGCTTCGACAGTAATTATCTATTAATTTATCACGATTCGGATTACCAAGCTTGACATCTTCATGAATTGGAATACTTTCAATTACTGAAAATTTTAATCCTTCTGCTTCTATTTTGTTTTTTAAATTTAAAATGTTATTTAATGACCAAACTTCTCCTACTCTTACATCATATAATGCAGAAACAATACTAGAGACTCTAGGTATTTGTTTTATATATTTGAGAGGAATTTGGTCTTTCTCTCCATACCATCGAAATCCTATTTCCATTAATAATATACCCCTTTATTATATTTTAATATTAAACACCAGAATACGCAGAAAAACCTCCATCAACAGGTATTATAACACCATTGACAAAACTTGAAGCTTTTTCATCAATTAACCACAGGAGTGTTCCAATTAATTCTTCGGGGGTTCCAAACCGTCCCATAGGAGTCATATTCAATATTTTTTGTGCCCTATTAGTTAAGGATCCATTTTCATTAGTTAAAAGAGCTCGGTTCTGTTCTGTTAAAAAAAAACCTGGAGCTATAGCATTTACTCGAATGCCTACTTTAGAGAAATATACAGCAAGCCATTGAGTAAAATTGCTAACTGCGGCTTTAGCAGCACTATATGCTGGGATTTTTGTTAAAGGAGTAAATGCATTCATAGAGGAAATATTAATAATCACTCCATTTTTTTGATTTATCATATGTTTCGCAAAAACCTGAGTAGTTAAAAGTGTTCCAAGAAAATTCAAATCAAAAACAAACTCTATTCCTTTTTGCTCTAGATCAAAAAATGTGATAATATCTTTTTTCTCACTATCTAAATCTTCTAAAGTGAAAAATTCGTTAGTAGTTGTCCCTTTAGGATGATTTCCACCTGCACCATTAATTAGAATATTACATAAACCAAATTTCTTTTTTAATATCATTTCAGCTTCCATTAAGCTTTTACGTTCTAATACATTTGCTTCAATTCCGATAGCATTTCCGCCTTTTTTTGTAATTTTACTTGCTAAAAATTTAGCTGCATCTTTTCGTATGTCAAGTATAGCTACTTTTGCGCCACAATCTGCTAAAACTTCTGAAAAAAGTCTACATAATTCACCTGCTCCCCCAGTAATTACTGCTACTTTTTCTTTCAAGTCAATTTTACTTAATTCTTTCATAACCATTTCCTAATTTATGTAATAGATTATCATTACCTTAATAGTGAGAATGTTTTTACATATTATATCGTCTTTGCATCCTTATAATTTTTTATTAGGATTTCTATTTTTATGATTATCTGAAGTATTGAAGCTTATCTATTATGAAGAAAAATATACAAGATCACTATTTTTCCATCATAATAACTATTAAACTCTATTTTTCAATTAAAAAGTAATTAATTCTATGGTTAATTTTAACTAGAGAGTGTTAATTATGGATTCAATACCAATAACGATTAATGGAACAAAAATTGAAGCTAAGAAAGGATCTACGCTTTTGAATGCGGCATTAAATGCGGGAATATATATTCCCAGTATCTGTGCTCATCCTGATTTGCCTCCCTTGGTAGGAATGAAACCAAATGAGGAGATTTTCCAAGGAACAAAAAAATTTGAAAATGATGATACTCAAGAACATCAAGGATGTCAACTATGTGTAGTTAAAGTAGAAGGAATTGAAGGATTAACGACTTCATGTAGTTTAATTATAGAGGAAGATATGTTGATTTCAACAGATACACCCGAAATTCAAGCTGTTCGCCGTGAGAAGTTGATGAATATTCTTTCAAAACATCCTCATGCATGTTTAATGTGTGCTCAACGTGAGGGTTGTAGCCGTGAACCTTGTTCACCAAATGTTCCAGTTGAAGAACGATGTTGCCCGATATTAGGACGATGTGAATTACAAAAAGTAGCTGAGTATATCGGAATTCGAGAAGATATTCAACGGTATAGACCACAAGGACGTGCAGAAATACAAAACGAACCCCTTTTTATCAGAAACTATGAGTTATGTATTGGATGTACTAGATGTGTAAGAGTTTGTCGAGATGTTCGCGGCATTGAAGCTTTAGGTTTTGTTTATTCAAAGGGAGAAACTGTCGTAGGAAGCCTAGCTCCTTCACTTAAGGAATCTGGATGTAAATTTTGTGGAGCCTGTGTTGAAGTTTGTCCAACAGGAGCTCTTACAGATAAAGATATCCTCTGGGCAGAACGTGAAAAATTACTCGTTCCCTGTAGAGAAACATGTCCATTAAGAATTGACGTACCACGTTATATTCGGTTAATTGCAGAAAAGAAATACGCTGAAGCAGCAGCAGTTATACGTGAAAAGACTCCTTTTCCTTCAGTTCTTGGAAGGGTTTGCTTTCATGAATGTGAAATTGAGTGTCGTAGAAACCAACTCAATGAGCCTATTGCTATTTGTGCTTTAAAGCGTTTTGCTATAGATCAGGATGGTGGATTGTGGAAATCAAAAATAAGTATCAATCCTTCAATGGGAAAGAAAGTAGCTGTTGTGGGTTCTGGTCCATCTGGTCTTACAGCTGCATATTATTTGAAACGACTCGGATATTCAGTTACTGTATTTGAAGCAAATTCATATGTAGGAGGTTTGTTAAGAGTTGGAATTCCTGAATATAGATTGCCAAAAACAGTGCTTCAAAAAGATCTGGAACATATTTTGAGTATAGGTATTGATATTCAAACAGAAAAGGTCATAGGCGAACATTTATCCATTGAAGATTTGAAAGAACAGGGCTTTAATGCGATTTTTTTAGCAATTGGAGCCCAAAGTTCCAAAAAACTTGAGATTGAAGGTTCAAATTTACCGAATATTCTATGGGGTCTCGATTTTCTTAAAAAAGTAAACCTAGGCAAAGAAGTAAAAGTGCCAGATATAGTTACTGTTATTGGTGGAGGTAATGTAGCCATTGATGTAGCTTTAACTGCCAAAAGATTAGGGGCTAAAAAAGTTCAATTAACATGTTTGGAATGTAGAGAAGAAATGCCTGCTCATGATTGGGAAATTCAGAAAGCGATAGATGAAGAAATAATACTTGATTGCTCTTGGGGACCCCGAAGAATTATAGATAAGGATGGTGAAATATCTGAAATTGAGCTAATCCATTGCGATTCCGTATTTGATGATAATAATTTATTTAATCCTATTTTTAATGATGCTAATACTAAATCTTTAAAAACTGAAATGATTATATTAGCAATAGGGCAGATTCCAGATTTATCATTATTAGGAAGTGAGAGTAAAATTAATATATCAAAATTAGGCTTAATCCAAGTAAAAGAAGGGAATTTAGAAACTAATATACCTGGAATTTTTGCTGGTGGTGAAGTTATAAACAGCCCCAGTTCTGTAGTTGATGCAATTGAAATGGGACGAAAAGCAGCTTCTTCAATTGATAAATTTTTGGGAGGGAATGGTGAAATTGATGACAGCTTTGTTGAACCAGATGTTCCCAATCCTAATCTCGGGCGTGATGAAAGCTTCTATGATAAATCACGTGTTCAAATGCCACTTCTATCCTTAGAAAAACGTCAAAGCAGTTTTAATGAAATTGAATTAGGGTTTAATGAAAATTTAGCACTTGATGAAGCCAATCGATGTTTGAGATGTGATCTACGCTTTGAAATCTCTCCTATCGTATTACCACCCCAAAAGTGGTTAGATTTAACCACTGGGAACGTTCAAAATGTCCCTGAAACTGAAGGTGTTATTCAAATCTTAAATGAGAATCAAGAAATAATCTTGATACAAGGAACTTCTAATATACATTTAGCATTGGAAGAACAACTTTTAACCAATTCAAAAGCTTGTTACTTTAATTTTGATGAAGATCCAATGTACACAAAAAGAGAAAGCGAATTACTCCAGCAGTTTATGCAAGAATTTGGAAGATTCCCAGAAGGCAACGAAGATCTTGATGATGATTTATTTTAAAGTTAACTATTTCTATTCATTTACTTTTGGAAGTGAAAAATAGAAGGTTGAACCTCTATTTATTCCCCCTGATTCTACCCAAATTTTACCATCATGTAAATCAATAATTTTTTTCGCAATATATAACCCTAACCCAGAACCTTCAGTAATAATATCGAATCCCTGCCCATAACGTTCGATTTTACCGAATTGGGTAAATAATCTTTCTTTTTGTTCTTCTGTAATCCCAATACCATTATCTTGGATCGCAATTGTTATAAAATCGTCTGTAATTGTGGAATTGATTCCTATTATCCCATTGAGTGGTGTATATTTTATGGCATTAGTTATAAGATTATTAAGTACATGCCGTATCTGTTCTGTATTAAAATCAGTCACCATATTCTCATCTATATCTAATTTAATTGAATGTCCTCTTAATGCGGCAAAACTTCTTAATTCTTTTACACTTAATTCAATTAAGGAGGATAGATTATTTCTAGCTTTATTTAATTCACTTTCGTCTAACTCTAATTCAGCTTTGTGCATGATATCATATATAAGAGTTTCAAGACGCAGAACTCCTTTTTTTATATGACTGATTATTTGGAGTTCATCAATTCCGAGATTGTTTTTGTATTTATGCAATAACAGGTCAGCAAAACCTTTAATATGCATAGCTGGAGTTTTTAATTCATGAGAAGTTCTTGTTAACAGTTCAGATTTTAATTTACTTAACCTTTTTAATTCTTTTTCTGCTTTTTTACGTTCTGTAATATCCTCTCCTGAACTTAATGTTCCATTTATATTACCATTCTTATCATATAATATGGTATTATGCCAAGCGATGATTTTTTCCATTCCATTTTTTGTACGTATTGGATTTTCAAAAAACTCTACTGGCTTAGTCTGACCTTTCATTAATTGCATGAAAACTTTAAAAACCTGCTCTTTATAACGAGATGGTACACAATTTTCAAACCAATTCTGCCCATCTAATTCACCCTCTTCATATTCAAGTATTTTATAACCCTTTTTATTCATTAAGGTTATTGTACCATCTTTACTTAAAGCTACAAGGATAACTCCTGCTAAATTCAAATACATATCTGCTCTTTCACGCGCTTTTTTCAGTTTGTTTGTTGCTTTCTTTCTTTTTGTAATATCATGAAAGATAACTACCCGTGAAAAAGTTCCATCTTTTCTTTTTATTGGTGTTGCTATGATTTCGTAAAACTTGTTAGTTATTGGGCTATCCCATTCCCATCTAATAGACCCAGATTTAATGTTTTCTTGTGTTTTACACCATGGACAAGGTTTTGATATGTTTTGAAAGTACTCATAACATTTTTTATTTTCAACTGGACCAAACGCATTTTTAAGAGATGGATTCACGTATTCAATTTCATATTGCTGATTTATAATGTAAACACCGTCCTCCATTGAATTTAACATATTGATGAGATTGTCTCTTTCTTTCCGAATTTCTATTTCTGATTTTTTTAAATTTTGCTCTGCTTTCTTTCTTTCTGTAATATCGATACTAATATTCATCCCTGCTGGTTTTCCATTGAAAATGATTGAGCGTGTATAAAACTCAGTCCACTGAATTTCACCATTTTTTTTTAATGTCTTTACTTCTCTATGTGAAGGACTTTTTGCTTCACCTGATTGATTTTTTCTTGAAATTTCCTTAGACGTTTCCCTAAAATCTGGATGAATTAAATTAATGAAGTATCCTTGGGGCCAATTTTCAACTTCTTCTTTAGTATATCCAAAGTAGTCAAGTAATCGCTGATTTGTATATTTCACGTGGTTGTCTTGAATTATAGCTATTCCTATTACAGCTTGTTCTGCTATAGTTCTAAATTTATCTTCAGATTCTTTTAATTTTTGTTCAGCTTTTAGGCGATCAGTAATATCCCTGCCAACAGAAACAATATATTTTGTTTTCCCCATCTCATCTTTAATACTTGTACCTAAATATTCGAATGGAATAGAATTTCCTTTTTTAGTGATAAGATTCATTTCTAATAGTGCCAAACCTTCATTATCAATCTCCTCTATTGCTTTTTTAGCAACTATTAAATCTTGTTCATTATAATAAGCTTCTGGAGCTTTCATTTTAGCAATTTCTTCATCTGCATAACCACTAATTTCGGAAAAAGCTTTATTCCATCTTATAGCCTTTAAAGTTGTAGGTTCAAAAACGAAAAATGTATCTCTCTGAGCATTTAAAGCAGTTTCTGTGAATTTCTTTTCATTTAGAAGTTCTTCTTGTACATTTTTCTTTTCAGTTATATCTCTAACAAAAATCGCGACACGATTCTTTGAAAAGTAAAAACTCCTGGCTTCATAGTGGTGAGTTATATTACTTATTGGAAGTGAATATTCAATTATAGTTGGTTTTTTTGTTTCTAAAGTCTTTTTAATCGCGGTATAATATTTTTTAGATACATCTTTTGGAAGAGTCTCCTCAATTGTTTTTCCGAGAAATAAATCAGGAGTTAAGAAGAGAATATCCTCATTTCCTTTGAAATCTAAATGCTTTCCAGTATTATCTACGAGGAAATACAAATCGGGAATTGCCTCGAAAATTCTTTGAAATTTCTTAACAGATGAGTTTGATTTTTCATTAATGCATATATCTTTAGTAATAGTTTTATCAAAATCCGACAATTTTTTCATATTCCTTATACTAGTAATAACCTAATATTTCCCTTTCAAATAAAAAGATATTTGAAGTATTTTTATATAATCCTTTTTACAAAAAATTATATAATAAGAATTTCTAACAAAAATAGTTTGAAAGAATATGTCCTTTTTTAATTTTCAATTAACTTTTTCTCTAAAACCTTAGTCAATAAAGGCAAAATTTCACATAGATCTCCAATAATACCGTAATTAGCAAATTGGAAAATCGGAGCTTCACGATCCTTATTTATTGCTATAATTATATCACTACTTTTCATTCCCACTAAATGTTGAATAGTCCCAGATATTCCACAAGCGATATATATTTTCGGAGACACAGTATTTCCACTCTGTCCTACTTGTTGTGACTTTGGAATCCAGCCTAAATCTACAGCAGCTCTACTTGCACCAACCGCAGCATTTAAAACATTAGCTAAATCCTCGATTAATTTAAAGTTTTCCTTACTTCCTACTCCCCTACCCCCAGAAACAATAGTATCTGCTTCGCAAACTGGAATGCCACATTCAGTAGCTATTCCACTAATTATTTCTTTAGTTTTTACCCTTAAACTCTGAAGATCTATCTTTACTGGTACTTCAATGATTTCTGCATTATTGCCATCTTGAATCTGTGCTATTTCCATAACATTTGGTCTAACTGTTGCCATTTGAGGACGTGTTATAGGACAAATGATATCAGCCATAATGTTCCCGCCGAAAGCAGGTCTGGTCTGTAATAATAAACCATCTCGTATAGACAAACCGGTACAATCAGCAGTAAGCCCTAATTCGAGAGTTGCTGCTACTCTTGGTGCTAGATCCCTTCCGTTTATTGTTGCTGGATATAAAACAATATTTGGATTATATTTGGAAATTATACCAGTAATTACAGAAGAGTAGGTTTCAGTATGATAATTCTTAAGAGCCTCATGTTCAGCAATATATATTTTTTTAGCACCACGGTTAGAAAACTCTTGAGCAAAGCTTTTTACATCATCTCCTAAAAGTAAGACACAAGCATTTTGATTTAATTCATCAGCAAGTTCTTTTGCTTTCCCCAATAATTCATATGACACATTTCTAACTTTTCCATCTTTTATCTCAGCAACAATCCATATATCTTGATACTTCGATAGATCAACTTCTTCGATTTTTTTCCGTTGAATTGTAATTGCCCCCACATTACATTGATCTACGCATGCACCACAAAGAGTACATTCATCTCCTATTACTGCCATTTTATCTATAATTGTTATTGCTCCAAATGGACATGCTTTTTCACAGAGTCCACATCCAGTACATTTTTCCTTATCTACATTTATCAGATTAGATCACCTTGTCTTTTGATAATAATTCAATTAATTTTTGAACTGAAGCTTCAGCTGTTTCTTCTTGAATAAGAACTCCCTGCGGTCTTGCTGGAGGAGAATAAACTTTTATAACTTCTGTTAATGAGCCATTTAAGCCGTAGTCTTCTTTATTACCCCCAAGCTCCTCAGCATTCCATGTAAAAAAAGGCTTTTTATTTGCTTTCATTATATTCATCATGGGAGGATTTGTGGGTTCAAATGAAGATGGAGTTATTCCAGTTATGAGCACTGGAAGTCTTGTTTCTACAATTTTATACCCCTCATCGGTTTGAACTTTTGCAGTTAATTTTTTCCCTTCTAGTTTTTCAACGCTTTCACAATAGGTTATCTGAGGAATTCCTAACTGGGCGGCAATTTCAGGTCCTACTTGAGCAGTATCTCCATCAATAGCTTGTAAACCACAGAAAATGATGTTAAAATCACCAATCTTTTCGATACACCGGGTAAGAGTGTAAGATGTTGCCCAAGTATCGGCACCCGCAAAAATTTTATCACTTAATAAGATTGCTTTATCAGCACCTAACGCTAGACATTTGAGTAGTGCCTTTTTAGCTTGTGGTGGTCCCATAGATATTACTATAATCTCATCACCTTCTTGTCTAATTTTAATTGCTTCCTCAAGTGCAAATTGATCAAAGGGATTTAATATACTGGGAACACCTTCTCGAATTAACGTATTAGTTTCTGGATCAATTTTAACCTCAGTTGTATCGGGAACTTGCTTTACACATACAATAAATCTCATAGCTTCATCAAAACTAAATTAAGATTCTAGATTCAATCTCAATCTTTTAAGAGTTAAATATAGATATTAAAAATGTAAAAAAAAGTTAATTAATATTGATTTTTCCATTTTTCAATATTAAATACAAAATCCCATACAATTAAATAATAATTAATCTTAGGTATATACTGTAATCCGATATTCATTAAAAAATAATTCCAAATTGATGTGAATTTTACTTGCCAAAAATTAAAGTGAATGATATAAATATGTATTATGAAATCCATGGGGAAGGATTCCCTCTTATTATGATTTTGGGGTTATCTTGTGATGTTAATTGGTGGACTCCAGAAATTATAGATGCAATGGCAAAAAATTTTAATACTATTATTTTCGATAACAGAGGAGTCGGACGAACTGATAAACCTGAGATAAATTATTCTATTAAGATGTTTGCTGAGGATACTATAGGCTTAATGGATGCCTTAAAGATTGAAAAGGCTCATACTCTTGGGTTTTCATTGGGTGGTTTTATAGCTCAAGAGATAGCACTTAATTATCCTGACAGAGTTGAAAAGTTAGTTCTATGTGGCACGCATGCCGCAGGAACTAAACATTTAATCGCTTCTGATGAAGCAATGGATTTTATCCTTAATCCACCAGAAGATCCAAAAGAATATGTTAATGAATTTATACCATTATTGTTTACTAAAGCTTACATTGAAAGTAATCCTGATTTTATAGAATCATACAAACAGCGAATGTTAAAAATACCTTTTAACCTTGATTTATACCGACGTCAATTACAAGGCTCGATTTTTAAGACAGCTAGAAGAGCTAAGAAAATTATTACTCCTACATTAATCCTCCAAGGTAAACACGATATTATAATTCCTCCCGAAAATGCTGAAATTCTAAAAAAAGAGATTCATGATTCAAAAGTGATAATGTTTGAAAATGCAGCTCATTTTCTCTTTCAACCAGATCCTGAAGGTGTAGTTAATGTGATAACTGAGTTCTTGACTCAGAAAATTGAAATAGACACTCTATAGTTAATTCTCTCCTAGACTTATTATAGATAAAAAATAAAAAATATAAAAAAAATTTTAATATTGCTTTTTACCAAGTAACTCTCTTGCTACAATCATCTTCATTACTTCAGAACTACCTTCTGCAAGCGAAAATGATCTGACTGCTCGCCATGCAGCTTGGTCTACACATTCTCGTGTATATCCAAAAGCGCCTTGAAACTGCAT
>JBHLLJ010000098.1:0-12658 GCA_048885705.1 Candidatus Hermodarchaeota archaeon
GTAAATAATAGTATTGACTATATAAGTGTAGTATTAGAAAAGATACCATTTTATGGTTCAGAGAAATACAATGAAAAATATGTAGATGATTTTATCAGAAAAGCTATTGAGAAATATGAAGATGGAAATGGTTTTCATGAAGAACTAAAACAGAAAGTCTCACCTCTTAAACTTTCAATTTTAATGTTGGAAAAATTTCTCAATGAGCCAGAACACTTGTTGGAGGAAATCAATACAATTCAAAAAGCTCTTGAAGAACTAGAAAATTCAATAAAACAACACTTTGAAAAGCCAAAGTTAATACGGTTTGTGAAAAAGATTGATATCTTATATATAGAAGATAATGAATTAGAACGCAAGACTATAGATACATACTTTAAAAATCAAGGAATAAACATTAAATCGGTAGAAACTTCAGAAGAAGGATTATACTTATTAAACACACTTACTCCTAAAGTGATCCTGGTTGACATAAACTTGAAAACGAGTAAAAATAATGGTGATAAGTTTTGTCAGATATTAAAATCTAATGGAGAGTATAAGTCCATTCCAATAATTTTAATATCTGCTGTTGTATCTAAAAACAAAAAACAAGAAATTTTAACCAATACAGGAGCAGAAGATATCATAATTAAACCTATTGAAAAGTTAGCGGATTTACACATCCTGTTTAAATATTTAAAACAATACTAAAATCAAATTCTTTTTTTTTTAATTTTTTAACTTATTAAAAAAATTTCGATTAAGAAATATCTCTAAAATCATTAGGGATTATAGTTAGAATAATCTAGTTTTAGATCTTGAAATAGTAAGATTAAAAATTCGTGATAAAAATCTTTTATACGGAATAGATTTCCTAAATATAAATGGAGAAATCGTATGATTTCATAATTGAGTTTGGTCTGATCAATAAAATTATATTCTTTTTCGATTTTGATTTTGTTGAGATTTAAAGGAGCCAATTGCTTTATTATTAAATAATGCATGAATTGCACAAATGCATTCTCAACCAATTCTTCCTCTTCCTCACTCAATTCATATACATCATGGGTAATTTTATTTCTTAAATCTCTTACTTTTTTTATTAGTACTTCAAGGTTATCTGATAAATTTAATTCCTCTATTTTTTGTATTACTGTTTTGTTATCAGTATCATCGACTTGAGAATCTAAGTAGTCGATTAAATTAGAAAAGAAGTGTATCAAGAATTTAAATGAATCTATAGATTTGTTCTCTTTCCATTGGTTATATGAAGTAGCCCATTTGGCTAAATTGATTTCATCTAATGCTTCCTTAATGCTTTTTTTAATATTATCCGTCTTTTCTATAAAATAATCTGAGTAATCCATATAGGGTTTTTCAATGGGGTCATATTGATATTTATAAATCTTTCCAAATTCCTTAATTCCGCCCAACTTCTTTATTAGAGAGGGGTCTTCTACTAATTCTTTTCTGCCTATTTCGGCTGCAAACTTTATCAGATATTTACATTCAGGACAATATGTTACATATGAACTGCGGATAGAAGTGAACGGTTTCAGCTCAAGTTGATGTTTTCCATTTGGAAACTCTATAATATTCCCTTTACTTTCTTTATGATCAAAATTTACTTTTTCAAAATGAAAAGATTCTGGAATAAATTTTAAACCACAAACCGGACATTTGACTTTCTCGCGTTTTTGGCTCATTTTATTTCTCTACATTTTTTTGGCTTAAAAAACTAAGTTATAAAATAATAAAACTTTATATTTTAGGTTTATTAAAAAAACAATTCTAAACTAAAGTAAAACACTTGATAAATACTCGTTTTTAACTTAAGATTTAATAAAAAGTATCGGAATTTGTAGTTATTTTAAAAAAAGAATTAGAAACTATAAAAATTAAAATAATTGTGGTTTAGAAAATAATTAATTAATTGATATTTGCTCCTTGTTGCCTTAACATATCATTGATTTCATTTTTTACCTGTAGAAATCCCGGAAATTTCCAAGAAATCATTTTTGGGTAAATGAAAGTCATGAAAAACTCAGGATCTAAGTTATAAACCGCATCTACAACATCTAAATAGTTTGAACTAGTAAATCCTTTATATTCTTCACTATCCCATAATTTTTTTAATCTATATAAAAATTCATTCCGTTTTAATTTCTCATTTAATTTCATCTCATGCAATTCTAAAAAGGCATAAAAAGTGTGATTTACATCCTTACTCAACACTTCATAGATGCGATCTATTATTTCCCTCTTTGGATATGGTAGAGTTATTCTCACCATTCTAATTGCTTTTATTAATTCTTTGACCTGTTTCATTCTAGAGGCATTAGCTATATTCTCAGGTTTTTCTCCAATTATGCTATAGAGTATACCATTACTTTTTTTCTTTAATCTGACATGATTTCTAGTATTAAATTGATACCCATAGCATGGTAATTTCTGTTCTGCAGATTTATCAATTAAAGCTTCTCTACTTTTAGCCCGTTTAGAACCTCCTGAAAGCAACCAAGCAATTGAACCCCCCCATATATATGCATTAAAACTGTGTCCTTTTGCTTTAAGCTTACCATGTGCGATGATTCTATAATTAGTAATAAAAATCGTACCACCCGTTACTGAGACATAGATGTTATTTTGGACATCATCAATTTGCTTTATATCCCCCTGAAATTCGAAAAGTATCTCTTCTCCTTGATATAAACAAAACTTCTCAATAATGTGTTTTGTAATTTCATCCTTTTGGAACACAGGATTTCTATAAATAGATTTCATAAAAAACTCAGGATTTAATTTGAAGGTTCCTCCCACAATATCATAAAATACTGGAATGTCTTTTCCCAAAAGTTCTCGTAAATCAATTAATTGGCTTATAATCCTATCAGGATGTGGTTCTGGACTTATCATTTCATCATTAATTTTATCTACAATTTCATTTATGGTACCTACTTGATTTAATTCATTCATTTTTCTTTTCCTCTCAATTTTTATTTTACAATATTTCACCAGAAATATCGTAAAATTTCCTTAAAACAGATATATATTTAATTGATTGATTAAAATTTAATTACTCAAGTTAGAATATAAAGATTAAATTGCATGTTAATGGTAAAATCCAAAACTTACCAGTAAATTTAATTTAATTAGGGTGAGAATCTATAAAGTACATTTGAAATTCAAATGAGCTTTAATTATTCGCACTTATAAGAATAAAAATCCTCATGGTGTTTAATCTTATGATTGGCATAATTAATTTAGTTTTGAAAATTGAAAAAATTGTACAAAATTCCTTCACTTGAACCTTTAATAAAGGAGATATTTATTAATAAAGCAATTATCTTAATTCCTTAAACAAAATTGTAAAGTGAGTCTATAGCACGTCTAAAAATATTATAGTTTAAACTGATAGTATATATAAATAAAAAAAAGTAAAAATTTATATTCACATTGAAATTTGACTCCCTAACTTCTTTAAGGGATATATGTTTGAACTAATAGAGTGCAATCCTTAATCCCATTACTTGCGTCTGTCCCCACTATTACAATTGTTAAATTATGAAAACCAGTAGATATTATCTTTGCGATTTGAAGAGTAACCGAACCATATTGAGTTGATCCATCAGAACCAAATATCACTTCAGGATAAGCAGGAGGTCCCTTTTTTACCCCATCTAAAACAAAGTTAATCTGAATTAATCCAGGTGATCCTACAGTTATGATAGCAAAGGTATTGAAAAGAAAGTAGACCGATTCTCCTGAATTTACGGTAAAATTAATTGTAAGGGCATCTAGAACAATATCAGTGCCAGGGGGGGAGGTTGCATATCCCATTGCATTTGAATCATAGTTGAACCATGTGTTTTGAATACCAAAATTAGTATCAACTTTGGGGAACACTACTGTATAAACTCCTAATCCTAAGCCCGATATTCCTATTAAAAGAGCTAAAATAGTTAATCCTTTTCCATTTGACATAAGACATTACCTTTTCAAATTTATTTAAGGTGATAATATTTTTTATCAATTTAAATAAATGTCAAATTATCTTCTCTACAGATAATAATCTTAATATAACATTTTGAGATCTTTGAATTTTATGATTTTAAAAGGATGAATTTACCTAAACTCGATATCGTCTCACTTCTTTTAGAATCTCGTCAATATTTCCTAGAATATCACTCATCTATTTTACCTGTTAATAAGTATTAAAACTCTTAATCAATATAATAGATTTCAATAATAGAATAAAAATAAATAGAATTTAAAAAGCAATGAAAACATATTAAGAAAAAAAAAAGATTTTAAAATTTTTCAAAAATCATTCACGGACTAAATAAGCAATGAAACTTCGAGACATTCCTGAAATGATTAACTGTGAATTAACTATTTTATATCCTGCCCTTAGTGCATCATTTACTTTTTCTTCAAATGTACTCGAAAGAGCTCTCTTTTTATGAATATCCTTATTATACTCTTCAATTACTACTTTAAACTCTGGTGGCATATTTAATACCTCTTTTTTATTTTGAATTTAACAACTCTATCTATGGAGTATCTATTAAAAATTTTTCAAAATTTGATCTAGAGAAATGGATGTTATTCATTGATTTATTAATTATAAAGAAAAAAAAATACTTTTGAAATTAATTAATGCTCATTAGGGAATTTAGAGCCATATTTCTCTACTAAATTTTTAAAAGTATCTAATTCTTCTTCTGCATGTTTAATAATTTTACCTCGCATTAACTTAAGAATAAACCTTGTGAAAGCAGATTTACTTGTACCATCCCATACCATTGTAATTTGAGTACCATTGGAAACAGATTCAATTGATGTTTCCACCTCAATAATCATTCCTTGACCAGAGACTTGGGATTTTATTTTCTTCCCTTCCTCATAAGAAAGTAGTTTATCTTCCAATATATAGGATTTTCCTTTTTCTAAATAATGTAAGTGAGCAATTGCTCCAATTTCTCCCAAGCTTCCCTTGATAACTTCCACTTCTTCTAAATAACGTGTCCACTGAATCATATTCTGTTGATCTATAAACGCTTTCCATACTATATCTGAAGGTTGATTAATTATTTTTGTTATTGTGAATTTCGGCATAATATGATCTTTTGAATTTATCTTGATATATAATGATTAAGGGTAAGTCAATTCTTTTTTCTCATTGATTTTTTATGATTTTTTGCTATACTCTTAATATGCCTGTGATCTGTACCGCAACAACCTCCAAGGATTTGGATTTCTGAATTTAAGTATAAATCAATCATTTTTTGACCCCATGTTTTTGGACTCTCAGAATCTACCCTAGAAAGTAACTCCAACTCTTCAGGACTCTTCGAAGAACCATTCGCTTGTAATCCTTTAAGTCTTGTTTTAACTAATTCTGTATTATTTGGGTCAGTATTGATCGCTTTTTTACAGGTAGTTGGATGCACGCAATTTAACATAAAAAAAGTTGGTTTCGGGGAAATTGAATTATCAATTGTCAATATAGCTTTATACAATGATGTACCATCCAGTAGGGTTCCATCTGGGCGAATAACAAAACTAATTACGTATTCACAATCTGATTGTGCCATCGCTTTGGCTATACCTAGTGCTTCTGAAAATGCAGGGAGAGTACTGGCTAAAAGAAAATCCACACCTGCTTCAACTAACTCTTTTACTTGAATTTTGTGAAAATTATATGCTTCTTCACTCGATAGAGCTTCTTTGGGATTGTAGGCATCTCCTTTGCATCCCATCAGTCCTCCTATTAAGATTTTTTTTGCTTTGTATTTGTAACGGCTTCTTATTCGATTTAAAAAGTTAACACAGTCAATATTCACATTTTTATCTTTATATCCTGCTAATTCAATAGCTTCTGGATTTGTACGCCAAGTAGGTGCTAAATTGAGCATCGGCATCTCATATTTTAATGCCACAGAAATATATTGACTGTATATTTGATCTAAAATATTCTTGCCCGCATAATCATAAACCATAATAGCATTCTGAATATAGGGATTCAATTCATAATTAAACTCTCGTTTAATCCTTTCGATTACCGCCCCTTCAGCTAAGACTAATGGATTTTCCAAAAGAAGCTCCTTTAAAACCATCCTTTGACTATATTCTCTTAAAGATTTGTAATTTGAATTTTATTTAATAATTATGATTTCTTTTTAATTTTAAACCTGTAAAATTGGCAATTTTTACTATAAAAATTTTTAATTTCTGAATAATTCGTTGTAGTTGATTTTTTAAAAACAATAATATTATAAACTTTTATGTAATTTAAATCTCGAACTATAAAGAAGGTGTTAAGATATGTTTAAGAAAATAACAGATGCATTAGGAATAACAAGCAATAAGATAAGTGAGTTGATTAAAGAAAGTAAACAATACATTGAGGCTCTAGAAAATGTTACGAAGGAAATTAAAAATAATGTTACTGCATTAAAAAGTTACGCTGAAACGGAAACTCCTTCCTTAGGACAAGCTATTGGCTCATTAGCATCTACATTTGAAATTATTGATAAGCAGAGTACGGAAAAAGTTAAAAGACTTCAAGAAGAATATATTTCTCCGTTAAATGAACTATTAATTAGTCTGGAAAAACTCCAAACTGAACAGAAAGAATCTCAAAAGGCGATGAAAGAACTAGAAAAAGCAGAAAAACATTTAAGTAAAGCCAAAAGCAAACCAAAAGAAAAATTAAAGCCAAATGAAATGCAAACAGCAGAAGCAGAATTGAAAGCTGCCAAAGAAAAAGTTGCTAAAGAAGAAGGAGACGTAAAAGCAGCCACCGAAGAATTTAATAAAGTAAAATTAGAAACCATGCAAAAAATTCTTAAAAATATGGTTGATATTGAAAAAGTTTTCCATCAAAAGATTTTAGATTCTGTGGCAACTGTACAAGTAAAAGCTGAAGCTATTAAAGTAGATGAAGAATCAAAGATCTAAACTAAAAATTATTATTTTTTTCATTTTTATTATTCAAATTTGATCTAAATTACTTTATCTGTAAATCATAGCCTTGCTATATTAATCACATTTATATAAGGTTTTGATTATATTAATATCAGAAAATCAACTATAACATAAGTTTTAATTTTTGATATTAACAATCATCCAATTTCGAGGATAATATCTTGTCATTAAACAAGAATAATTTTTTAACTGAACTCTTTACAAATTTCCTAAAGATAAATAATGAAGTTGAAGCTATTATTGTTTCTGATCAAGATGGATTAATCATTTCTGGTGAACGTAGGAAAAATGTGAATATGGAATTGGTTTCAATTATGACTGCGATAATTAATCCAGTTATGGAACGGTTTCGTAGTGAATTTTCATATAAAAAGTTTGGAACAGCAAATTTTGATACAGAAAAGAATCGGATCTTATTTATTTCTATAACGGATGAGATAATACTAAGTATAGTTATTGAAAATCTTGGATCAATTGAGAAAATAGCGCCGTATGCATACTTTCTCGCGGAAAAAGTGGCTCAGATTCTCTTCGCAACAAAAGAAGATTTAATTGAGGTATCGATGCCCAATTTTGATTATAAAACAGAGGGATATTATAGAAGTGATAATCAAGTTTATCAAATTGGCTTAGAATCGGGGGGAGAATATAGATTTAAATTTATTGTAATAGGTGACCATGAAGTTGGTAAGACTTCGATTTTAAAGAGATTTGTAGAAGGAAGATTCTTAGCAGATTATCGTACGACTATCGGATTAAATGTGTTAAGTCATAATTTTGAATTTTTTGGTAATGAAATTAGTCTTTTTCTTTGGGATATTGGAGCTCAAGAATATTTTAAAAGATATCGAAAAGCGTACTATAAAGGGGCTCAAGCTGCTTTCATAGTTTTTGATTTGACAAATAAAGATTCTTTTTATAATGTAATGAACTGGCTTAATGAATTGAATGAATTTAGAGAACATGAAATATCGGTTGTAATCGTGGGAAACAAACGAGATTTAAAACAGGAGAGGGATGTTGACCGTGAGGAGGCAGAAACCCTAGCAGAAATGCTATCTGAAAAATATAATAAAAAGATTTCTTATATCGAAACGAGTGCTTTGTCAGGAGAGAATATTGAACAAGCTTTTGGGATTGTCTCATATCATTATATAATGTTAAGCAAAGAGTTTCAAGAAAACAACTTGAAAAATAAGATTAAAACGGAAATTACTTCAATTTTAGAGAACAGAAATTCACTTTCATTAGCGTTTATTTCAAGTGATAATACAAACAATCCAGCTCTAAACCTTATAACAGATATAACTGATTTAGATCTCTCTTCAAAAAAAGAAAAGAAAGATAAAGTCATCTATAATTTTTCAAATGGTTTAAAATTAGAGAGTTTTGGGTTCGATACTATAAAAATTTCTGATTCTGATGGAGTATTTATAGTCTTTGATGGGAAGAATAGAGATACTATTGATCCCGAATGGAATAACATTATATTAAGGATTATAGGAACTCTTAAGGATAATTCAGTAATTTTAATCATTGTTATAACAAAGAAAGATATCAATTGGTCTAAAATGATGAGTGAGTTTAACTTTTACACGAACTTAAATGAAAGGCAAATCTCATATTTTATCTCTAAAATCGACTCCGAAATACGACTAGAATTATTAGAGCAACTAAATCTTATGCTTAATACTATTATGAATCTTTGATAAAATTGAAAAAAAAGAAAATTATTAATAAAAATTTTTCCCTTAAGTATTTAATTATGTAGTAAAAAACTCGTCTAATTTATTTGTAATCAACCCTTTTTCTTTAAGATCATATCTTAATTCATCAGTACTGTGAACGATTACTTCACTTGACTCCTGAGTCTCTCGTAATATCTCTATTTCCGATTTACCATATAAATCGATAATTTCTTTAAATGCGGTCTCATAAGCATCTTTTAATCCAATTAATGTCATAAATAACTCATAGTGAATAATTCTGATATTCTCTTGGTATTCTGTCCCTATCACTGGAGGGATCCTAATTATTTGTTCTTCAATATTCTTAGGCCATCTAATACCGACTATAATTAGTAGTACATGTGGATTTTGGAAAGTTTGACATAATTCGGTCACCTTTGCATCAGACATATCTTCAGTAAAGACGATTTGAATTGATTTAATTCTCTCTTTAACCAAAGGATCGATATCTTCTAGCTGTAATTGATCAGCAAGTATTAAGCCGTGGATCTGAGCTTGAATATGTTCATATATCTGAGGATTAGAGTAGTATTTTATTCCAATATCATCAAAATATGCTGTTAACAAGTCATTAATACAAGAATAAACGATTTCCAATTCTCCGATTCCAGGTTCTGATTCAATAGGCTCTAAAGTAGTAATTTCCTCAATATCAGAAGGCTTTTGATGCTCCATGTATCCCTTAAGGTTATCAGAGATGACTTTGCTTT
The DNA here is from genome assembly GCA_048885705.1 of Candidatus Hermodarchaeota archaeon. Classification (GTDB taxonomy): domain Archaea; phylum Asgardarchaeota; class Lokiarchaeia; order Sigyniarchaeales; family SOKP01; genus Loki-b32. The sequence continues at coordinate 9,431 of JBHLLJ010000098.1, forward strand.
CATTATATAACTCAAGTGCTTTTGAATAATCTCCAGAGAGAGCAGCTTTTTTAGATTCAATTTCATATTGCTCTTTTAAATATTCAAGACCTTTAATTGCAACATCAATCTGCTTTTGGCGATATAATTGTACTTCTTGAGAATTCCCCAAAATCTCTTCAATTAAAATCAATTCTCCTATTAATTCTGCTGCCTTACTGTATTTTTTGCTTTCTTCTAAATGTCGAATATGTTCAAGCAAATTTTCTTCTCTTCGGCTTAATTCAGAATGACTCATAACTTTCAGTATATCATAATCTAATAGTGAAATTTCTTCAGTAACTTCTTGAACGGATTTAACTGCTGGCTTCTTTTCGGGAATTTGGTCGATGTACTTTTTTTTGCTTTTTGATTTCTTTAGAACTACTATTCCTACTACTCCTCCGACAGCTGCTCCTATTATCACAAAGATAATCCAGATTGGAAATTCTGAAGGTTGAGAAGGTGAACTTATAGAAAAACTCTGACTTGACGCTGGGCTCTGATTACCTGCTCCGTCAATCTGGTATAAAAAGAAATAATAAGTTCCTGGTTGAAGAGTTCCTGTATATGTATAAGAACTTCCAGTAACGTTAGTCTCAAACAAAAATCCAGGGGTAGCAAAAGGATTATCTTCATTGTCTATAATTAATCTGTACTTTAAGATCCCAGATGGGTCTGAACCTAATTCCCATTCGAATAGTAAATTACCGCTTACTTCTCCTTGAGGGAAAGTTATTAAGTTCGGTGCGGATGGAGCATCTGTATCTTTGTATAACCTTAATATAACTGGATCACTCAAATTCCTTGCACTGTCATTTGCATGAATGTAGATATAAAATTCTCCTTCTAGTAAACTACTCCAAATTGCACTTTCAAGTTGTTGATTTATATTATTTGCTAATAAAACATAACTTGTATTAACCTCATACCATATACTATCTAAATTTGCATCAGTTACCAATGTATTGATAATTGGTGCGACTCCACAGTAAGTATTATTTAAGGGAAGATTTATAGTTATTTGGGGGGCAATTGTGTCTTTTATGACATTCACTTCATCAAATCCTAAGACTCCTAAAGTATTGTTTATATAAAATTTAATCGTTACAGTACCATCCGCCCGGGAAATCCATGCCGAAGGGTTAATACTCCCCGTTAAACCTGTAAAAGTATAATTATCTGCTCCATTATTCAAAGTATACCATGTTGAATCTAAATTACTACCACTTACGGTTATATTAAAGCTAGGTGCTGTACCATTACAATAATCGTTTAGGGTAGGATTAATGATTGTTATTATAGGAAGATAGATATCCTTGTAAACAATCACTTCGACATTTTCTAAATTTCCGATTGTATCGTTTGCGTAGAAGCTTATTGTAACTGTTCCATTTCCAACTTGATCCCATACACTCTGAGCAATAAATCCCTCCCATGTATAATTAGATGTTGTAATTGATGTATTTTGTAATTGATACCATACCTGATCTAGGTTTCCATCAATTACGCTTAAATTTACATAAGGTGGCACATCTCCAAAAAGATCGTAATTATTGGGTTCTATAATACTCATTATAGGAGAAAGAATATCTTTTAACACTACCCTTTCTGTGAAATTTAGATTTCCGATCGTGTCATTTGCATAGAAACTTATTGTAACTGTTCCATTTCCAACTTGATCCCATACACTCTGAGCAATAAATCCCTCCCATGTATAATTAGATGTTGTAATTGATGTATTTTGTAATTGATACCATACCTGATCTAGGTTTCCATCAATTACGCTTAAATTTACATAAGGTGGCACATCTCCAAAAAGATCGTAATTATTGGGTTCTATAATACTCATTATAGGAGAAAGAATATCTTTTAACACTACCCTTTCTGTGAAATTTAGATTTCCGATCGTGTCATTTGCATAGAAACTTATTGTTACAGTTCCATTACTTAAAGCATTCCACATGGTCTGATTTAAAACTCCACTTGCACTAACAGGCGTAGAATTTGTCCCTCCATTAAATGAATACCAGATAGAATCTAGGTTGCCATCTGAAACTGTAAGATCGTATGTAGGCGCATCAAATCCAAAGAGATCATTTTCAATTGGATTATTAATTGTAATTGTAGGACTTAGAATGTCTTTTCTTACAGTAACTTCTTCATAATTCAGGTATCCTATGGTATCATTAGCGTAGAATCGAATAGTTACTGTTCCATTGCTTAAAGCGTCCCACATTGTCTCGTCTAAGGTTCCACTAGCGCTAACGGGTGTAGAATTCGCGCCCCCATTAAATGAATACCAGATAGAATCTAAATGATCATCTATGACAGTAAGATTATAATTAGGAGCACTCCATCCAAATAAATCATTAGGAATTGGCGAGTTTATATTTATATCTGGTGGTGTTATATCTCCTGTAACTTGATTTCCGATGGAATAAAAACTACTTGGATTAATTTGGTTGATATATTCTGTTGCAATCCATTCTGCTGAGCGAGCGATATTCGAAATTCTTACCTCATCTATTTGGCCTTCGTATTCGCCACTCCAAACCTTATCTTTAGGTTGATCACCATGACCTATCCAGAAATCTTTTTCAGATGAGGAGGGCTCAATATTGTTTACCTTAGTTAGATTATTAATATCTTGTACACCATCAATATAAATTCTCATATAAGAGCCATCATAAGTAGCTACAATATGGTGCCATGTATTAGTAGTAACATTTTTGTCACTAATCACTCGATGAGTATCCCCTGGTAAATTAAATGCTATTTTCAAGGAATCTTGTTCAATCCATAAACTATACCCATCATACCATCCCTTATGGTTCATAATTCCATAAAAATGTGCCTGTGGTGTAATATTATGTTTTATCCATGCTTGCATAGTTATTTGATTTCCAGAAATATCAAAGATGCTATTATTCCCACAGTCAATCAAATCGTATTTTCCATCTAAATTATTGAAATCTTGTGCAAACCCAACTATTCCACTTGTTCGAGTCGGAACATAAAAAGAGTCGCCTTCTCCCCCTTGACCATGATTATTGTATATACTACTATCTTTATATTCGCCAATAGTCCCGTTCCCCATTTCAGAAAGGTGCCAAACTCCGAATGTGTTAATATCATAAATACCACTTGGATTTTCTTGCGAATTCATAGTAGAATTCCCGTAATACATACGAAATTGAGTGTCGTTTG
>JBHLLJ010000099.1:0-12620 GCA_048885705.1 Candidatus Hermodarchaeota archaeon
TTTAATAATTTTCTTTATCAGATTTAGAGGAAGAATACCATTCAAGCCACTCTTTTCGACGATTTTTCTTTTGTTGTATATCATCTGTTTCAGTGATATTTTCACTTCTTACTTTTTGCCAATATCTATCTAACTCATGTCTAGAAAGCGATAATCCACATGATTGACAAACTATTTGCTTTATGGCCGAATGATATTTCATAAAGCCTCCGCATTTCAGGTTTAGGCAATTAGCCGCAACTTTCTGGGCAGCGAGCCATTATTATACCATTCCCTATCTTTTATTTGGAGTCATTAATTGTTTATATATTATATTAATAGAATTAATTAGTGTTAAAATATTTTTTGACACAAATTATAAACAATAATTATTCGTGTGAATTTTATAGAACTTTAATTATGTGAAGAGAAATGAAATCAGATGTATTTTATTTTACTGCTCGGACACACACACATGAACAAAGTATGAGCAAATTTAAGGGTTCTTTAGGACTAAAGAAACTTGGATTTGAGCAAATGATTAAAAATAAAGATAAAGTGGTGATTAAAACACACTTTGGAGCATTAGAGAATACCAGATATCTCCGTCCAAGTTATATTCGATTTTTATGTGATTATGTTAAAGAGAAAGGTGGTATTCCTTCTGTAGCAGAATCATGTGGATGGGGTGTACCAGAAAGTGTTTCTGGGGGACATACAGAATATTCTGGTAGGGCTACGGAGGAAGAATATTTAGAAGTTGCTTTAATGCATGGATTTACTGAGGAGACTATGAGTGCTCCAATTTTAATGCTAGATGGAAAAGTTGGAACCGACATTGAGCTTCAAAAAATTAATGGACACCGATTCAAAGAAGTATTAGTTGCAGGACGTTTAAGAGAGTTTGATTTGATGATATTAGCTACTCATTTTAAAGGACACGCTGGTGCAGGTTTTGGTGGAGCGATAAAGAACCTTGGAATTGGTTGTGTTTCAAAGGGTGGAAAGGTAGAAGCGCATACAGGAAAAACTTTTGAATTTAATTTTGATAATTGTAATCCAGAATGCAAAAATTGTGTAAATATATGCCCTACAAATGCATTATCTAAAGATAAGGACAGCAAATTGATTTTTAATGAAGAAAAATGTAAATATTGTTATATGTGTGCTTCTGTATGTAAAGATAAAGTAATTTCCATAGGTAGTGTTTCTCGTGAGGAATTTATTACTCAGATGGTTGACAACGCAAAAGGAGTAGTCGATTATTTCGGAAAAAACAAAATATTTTACCTAAATTATGCAATAGATATTACTTACCAGTGTGATTGTACAGGAGGTTCAGATATCCCATTTGTACCAGATATTGGAGTTTTAGCATCATTAGATCCTGTAGCTTTAGATCAAGCAACTGTAGATCTCATTCATAAATCTTCAATAAATCCTCATTCTGTACTCTCTGAAATTGATAATATCCCTGTCCAAGGTCCTTTTGAATGGCTTTCACATACACCTCGCTTTAATCCCGAATCTGGTGAGATGGATTTCAATCGGAATGGAAACTCATCAAAACACTGGGAGTTGCAATTAGAATTAGCTGAAAAAGTTGGCCTAGGTTCAAGAGATTATAATTTGATAGAGGTATCAATTGAAAAACAAGAAAAAAAATAATTTTATTCTATATTTAAATTTCTTTTCATATAGCAAGACTCTTAAACTTTCAAGAACTTTAATGTGGAAAAAGAGAATTTTTCTTGATATTTCGTCTCAATAAATTAAAGTTCAAGATTTTCTTTTAAATCTGATGATTTTTTGTGGATCTTTGTAACTTTTTCAATATAACTTATCCTCTTTTCTAAAATAGTTATTGTTTCGATAATGTTGTTGAGCACCTTATTCGTTTCTTTGATCTCATATTGTAGATCACCAAGTTGGTTAAGTAAAAATGAAAGAGCCTTGGATTCTCTTACTGGTTCTATTAACCAATTAATAATATTTTGGAGGAATTTTCGGTTATCGAACACATTTATCCCGATTCTTGAATTCGAAGTAAAAATATCAATATCTCCAAAAGCTACAACTTTTCCCTGCCCAAATTCTGTATAAGCGGCAATAATTTGTTGTTTCTCTTGCTCTTTGGTCCATTCTTCAGAAGTGTTATTATAAACTTCCGACCAAACAGACTTTTCATTTGATTTTAAAAGAGGTTTTACATCTTTATTTAAAAATAAGGAGCAGGCTCCTCCTATAATAATTTCTCTCAAATTCTTGGTGATTTCATGCTTTAAAAAGTCCTGAATATGTAATATACTTGTACAATTTTGGTTATTGCTATTCATCTCTTTAATTATGTTTTTCTCAAAAAAGATACCAAATTTCCCAGAGATGTCATTTAAGTTTGTCTTTTGAAGATAATCGGCACCATATTCGCTTATTAATAATAATCCACCGCCATTTCTAACGTGATCAATAATATGTTTTATTTCTAAACTGGAGAAGAAATCATCAATTGGATTGCCAAGAATTAACAAGTCAATATTCTCTAAAATTTCTTTTGTGATATGTCCATCCTCATTTTTTTTAATTTTAAGATCTAGTTTTTTAAGAAGGTCTAGAAATTCACTAAATTCATCTTCATTAATATTTAACATTTCATTATGAGCAAGATCAATTAGAACGGTTTTTTTAAAGCTAGGCAAGATTCTTTAGACGGAAGCGTTTTTCTTAGTTATCTTTTAATAAAATAAGATTATGACTTACAAGAAAATTCGAATATAAAAATAATTACATATCTATTTTATTTCCGTTCTTATCAACCAAAAATTTTTTAAAGTTAATATAATAACTTATTTTGGATTAGATTGAGAGTTTTATTATACAAAAAAATCAAAAGGAATATGACCTTATGAGTAAAACTATTGCTGTTGTTGGTCTATCATGGGGAGATGAAGGCAAGGGGAAATTTGTTGATTTTTTAGCACAAAAAGCGGATATTGTTGTAAGATACAATGGAGGAAATAATGCAGGCCACACTATAAATGCTAATGGTGTTAAATATAAATTTAAATTAATGCCATCTGGAGCTCCTTTAGAAAAAGAAGGAATAATAGCAAATGGTTGTGTTGTAGATCCAAAAGTTTTATTAGAAGAAATTGAAAATCTAAAGAAATTGAATAAAAAAGTTAACTTAAAGCTGAGTTCTACTGCTCATGTAATTTTCCCATTTCATCGAGTTTTAGATGGTTTAGAAGAAAAAACAAAAGGTAATTATGCCGCAGGCACTACTAAAAGAGGAATTGGCCCAGCTTATTCAGATAAAGCAGCTCGGTGGGGTTTAAGAGTCTTTGATTTAATAAATCCTCATCTTTTAAAATCAAAATTGGAAAAATTATTCAATATTAAAAAGGAACTCATAAATATTTATGATCCAAGTTGGGATATTGATTTAGAGACTATATATGAGGAATATAAATCATATGGAGAACACTTAAAGCCTTTTGTAATTGATACAGCTTACTATTTGAATAATGCTATTGATTCTGGAAAAAAAGTTCTTTTTGAAGCAGCACAAGGCAGTTTACTCTGTTTAGATCATGGGTTCTATCCTTTTGGTACATCGTCCAATGCAAATGCACTTGGTATTTCAGCTGGCACTGGAATTCCACCAAAGAAAATTCATAAAATAATTGGAATAGTAAAAGCTTATACATCTCGTGTTGGTGAAGGTAAATTTCCAACTGAATTATTTAATGAAAAAGCCAAAAAGATCAGAGATCAAGGTCATGAATATGGTACAGTAACCGGAAGACCTAGAAGAGTTGGATGGCTAGATCTTTTTAATATTAAATATGGAGTTATGATTAATGGCGTTGATAAAATTGTTATTACTCTTTTGGATGCGTTACAAGGGATTAACCGTATAAAAATATGTACTGCTTATGAATTGGATGGTGAATTACTTGAGAGTTGGCCAATACAATCAGAAATAATCGAAGATTGTAAACCAATTTATAAGACATTTGAAGGTTGGGAAGAAAAAACTAGAGAAGAATGGTTGAATATTGCTGAAAAAGGATATAACGCCATTCCAGAGACTATGAAAAGATATATTCAAGCAATTAGAGACACTCTTGAGATTGATATTGCAATGATTTCGATTGGACCAGATAGAAAAGAAACAATAGTACTCGAAGATATTAATTTTTAAAACTATCCTAATCTAACTTTCCATTTTTTTAAAACAAACTAAACCAAATCGATAAACATACAGATTAGGAGGCCATTCTAATTTGAAATTTAAATTCTTGACTGTTTGGCTTACATCAATTCCAACTGCTTCCATAGAGTATCTTATTTTATCTGGATAGCGACAGGAATAACCCGAATCATAAGTACAATTTTTATCTTTTTCATTAAAACATAATCTACAAAATCCATCCCATAATACAAGTTTTTCATCATATTGGGACTGGTTTTCTTTAACAAACAGTTTTAGTTCTTGTTCTAACTCGTCTCTCAGGATATTTTTCATAAGGAAAGCATTTCTGATGTTTTTTTCTTTTCTTTTAGGGTGTTTTAGTTTTTCTTTCTCAACATATTCTGCTAAATTGAATTTAACATAGATTAAATAAAATTTTATGTACTTAGAGACCTCTTCTTCTAAATATGGCGCCTTTGGTGGACAAGCCCAAGAATGACCATAACTCGGACACTTAAAATTAGAATTTATACAATAGGTCTGCACTTTTGGATCAAAAATGATATCTTTCAACTTGATTTCAAGAATGGGCAAGAGTTATCTTACAGTTATCAAAATGTTATTGTTGTAATTTACCATAATGAATTTTTAAATTTGAATGTCTTTATTACTAAAGCAAAAATAGAAATTTTTTTTAAGAAATAAATGATATGTGTGACTATTACATCCTATTAGTTAGATAATTAAACAATTCTTGATGTGAAACTAATGAAATTAAAATTAAAAAGTGAAAAAAGAAGTCAATTATTAAATGCTGCAAGTGAATTTAATGGAGAGGTATTGAATGGTTCATTAATGCTGCATGATTGTATTAATGATTTGGTAAATGGGAAATTAGATAAGAAAAAATTAGATAAGGTAGTAGAATGTGAACACAATGCTGATGTTGCCAAAGAAAAATATATTAATTTATTATATAAAGATCAGAGAGCTCTTCCCTTTTTAGTTGAAGACCGATACCGATTAATTAAATATTTAGATATTGTTTCAGATAGCTCAGAAGAACTAGCAAGGGGACTGAAAGTTTATCCTTTTGAACTTTTTGATGATACTAAAGCAGACGTAAAAACATTAAACGACTATTATCAAGAAACTATTGATACTTTAGTTGACATGGTAAACCTTATGGAAACAGACTTTAAAACTGCATACCAGAAAAGTTTTCATGTTGAAACGTTAAAACGAAGTGCTCGTGAAGCAAAATATAAAATCCTGGGTGTGATTTATCAAAAACCGCAAGAAAAATCTCTTCGAGTATATTTAACTTCAAAAATATGTATAAAAATATTCGATATGATTTTAAGGGCTGAGGAGATAAGTGATTTCCTTAGAAGTTTAATAGTGAAATATCCAAGCAAATAACTAAGGGCGATTTTAATGGCTTTTTCAATTATTTTAACGATATTTTTGGTTATAGCAATCATCATTGCTTTTGGAATAGGCGCGAATGATGAAACTTTTGCTGGACTCTATGGTTCACGAATTTTAAATATGAAACAAATTGTTATCGTAGCAACTATTTTCGCAATATCAGGTGCTTTTATCTTGGGCGAAGCAGTCAGTAAAACAGTGGGTGATGATATATTATTAACTATTGATTATGCAATTGTCATAACGATTTTAATTTCTACTGCTATTTGGCTGATATTGTCCTCTGCCTTAGGATTGCCAATCTCAACTACGCATGCTACAATTGGAGCAATTATAGGGCTTGGTATAACTCCCGTTGTGAGTATAAGATGGGAAGTGATTCTTGAATTAAGTCTCTGGTGGGTATTATCTCCAATTATAGGCTTTGTTGTTTCATTTCTGGTTTATAAACTTATGCGTTATTATAAAATAAAGTATCTTAATGGTTTTCAGAGCTATGAAAAAACAGAAAAAGTGTTTTCTTATATTGTATTGATTGTTATATGCATAACAGCCTTTTCTAGAGCCGGAAATGACTGTTCAAATGCAGTGGGAATTGTTGTAGGGATAGGAGAAATCCAAATAAATATACTGCTTTTGTTAACTGGCCTAAGTTTAGCGGGAGGATTAGCTGTATTAGGCCGAGGAGTTATAAAAAATGTTGGAAGAATTACAGAGTTATATCCTAGTACTGCTTTTGCTACACAAATTCCTACTGCTGCGATTTTGTTCCTTGGAACGGCACTTGGAATACCATTATCTGGATCTCATATGTTAGTTGCTTCTCTTGTTGGATTATCTAAAGCAAGTCATACTCCTGTTAAGAAAGGATTATGGAAAATAGTCCTAATCTGGTTCTTAACATTTCCTATGGCAGGAATTCTCTCAATTCTTTTATATTTTCCTATAAGTGCTTTTTTTATACCTTAAAACAATTAATTTTTTCTAATTACTTTTTTTCCATTTACTTTCAGTGTAATAAGGTACTGGTAGATCCTTCATTGTTAATAAGCCTGGTTTTGCATCAATTATATTAGGGATTAAATTAGCTACAATTGCTGCAGTACCAATATCTCCATGGACTCCACCAATAATTTTTTGATGTATATTAGGATTTCCCTCTATTATTATACTATCAAATTCTTCATGATCACCTGCAAATGCAACAAAATCCAAAATAATGATATCCTTTTCTTGCTTTTTAGCAATAGCTTTACTCTGTAAACCACCTACATGACCTTTTGGAACAGTTACTCCATAGGAAGTAATGAATTCCTTATTAGATATAATAGCACTAGGTGGGAACTCCGATATCTCATCATAGTCAATTCCTAGAGCTGCTATAATCATTTGAATAGATTGGACTAATCCTACATGGCCCGTAATTTCTTTATCCCTAATTTTTTGAGTAAATTCTTCTATTGATAGACCTGTTCCTATTTTACGCTGGAATGACTCTCTTCTTTTTGCAGAGTTCATCATCCGAGTAACTTTAATTGATTTTACTGATTGACAAGGTGCTGTAATAACAATAGGCAATAAATCCATTAAATATCCTGGATTAATCCCTGTTCCTACAATAGAGACATTTTGAGATTTTGCTAGTTGATGCAATTCTTCAGAAAGTTTAGGAAAATAATCAAAAGGGTAAGATAATTCCTCACATAAGGAAATCACGTTACTTCTTGATTTAACTGCTTCTTTAATTATTGGTGAAATCTTTTCCAAAGAAGAAGAAGTAGCAATAATCGTAACATCAACTTCTTCTTTAGAAATTATAGTTCCTAAATTGGATTCTATTATAAGATCCTCCTCATCCTTAATATCAAAAAAATTGCTTAGCTTTTTGCCATAAAATTGAGGATCAAGGTCAACTACCCCCTTTAAGTCAATATTTTTACGCTTTAGTAGGAGTTTAGTTATCAATTTCCCCATAGGTCCAAATCCTACTTGAATAACAGTATATTTTTTATTCATTCGAAATACCTAATTTATGTTTTTTATAATTTATTTAATTAATTTTAAAATAATATTAACTGAAAGTTATTTGAGATATAGGTTTTGCAATTTCTTTTACTGTTTCTTGTATTTGAACTACATGATCATGAGTATGGGCCATAGAAATTGAACCCAATCCATGTAACCCCGAAATATTTCGATTAAAGAGTGATAATTGAATTAAAGCTTCCCTTTTTTTATCTTTAAATTTAATTATTTCCTGAATTGAAGGTTGCTCAATCCATTTTGAAAGAGCGTGGAGCATTACCATAGATTTATATCCTTTCGCGATTATTGGTAATTTTTCTTCCATGAAGTATTGATTAAGATTATATAATAAGTTTTGACCCTCTAGATTAATTTGGGAGTAATTTTCTTTAGAATTTTTCAATATTTCCAGTGTTTTTAATCCAGCAATCATACTTAGAGGATATCCAGAAAAAGTCCCACCTCCAATTAATACTTGATTCTCTATTCCTGGCCTTGATTGCTCAATAATGTCTCTTCGACCACCAATAGCTCCGATCGGCATACCTCCTCCAATGATTTTACCCATAGTTGTTAAATCAGGAATAATATTTATTTCATTTTGGAATAATGCATTTCTAAATCGATATCCTGTTATAATCTCATCAAAAATAAGTAGAATGTCAAATCTCTCAGTTTCTTCTCTCAATCTCCTCAAAAAATCTATATCAACTGAAAATCCTCCTCCTCCTCCTAAGACGGGTTCTAAAATTATTGCAGCTAAGTCATGAGAATGTTGCTTAATTAAATCAAAAGTTTTATCGTTATTAATCTCAAAAGTAATAATACCTGCATTTTCTGCATTTGGTAACCCTGGCGGGCCTTCTCCTCCAAAAATTCCTCCTACATCATAATATAAGGTATCATTTGCTCCATGCCAACCCATTTGAGCTTTTCCTATAATCCTCCTCTTGGTAAAAGCTCGAGCTAAACGTGAAGCATACATAGTCGCTTCAGTACCACTACTACAAAAACGAATCATCTCAATACCCGGATTGCCTTGAATAATCGCCTCGGCTAACATAACTTGATATTCTGTATTGGTTCCAAAATGCCATCCATAAGATAAGTATTCCTTTATTGCCTTTTGAACCTCAGGAGGATTATGTCCCAAAATCATGGCAAAATGCCCATTCCAACAATCTATGTATCTGATATTATCAATATCAGTGAGATATGGGCCATTGGCAGACCTTATGAAAATTGGAAAACCACCTATCAAATGTAGACCAAATGTTCTAATATTATGCGAAATTCCTCCTGGTAATACTTTAAGTGCTCTTTCCCATAAGTTCTTGGATATTAATCTATTACTCTGAAAAGTTCTTATTTCTTCTTTAAGATCCAACTAAATCAACGTTTTTTTTTTATAGAGTTGATATATTTTTTATATTTTAAAACTTTAGATATCTTTTATTTTATCTCAAATTAAAAATTTTGAATAAAGTTTGATTAAAGTTTATATATGACACAAATTAATGTTAATTTAAGGAAATGGAGCAAGAAAAAGAAGAAATAATAGATTTTTCTGGAGAAGAATTCAAGAAATTTTCAATGCCTTGCTCAATTGGTTTGTTAATAATATTAATAATGTGTCTAGTTAATATATTTTCATTATTTCTATTCCCTGGTACATATATAAGTACTTATATTAGTATAGCTATAATATTTATTTTTTCTCTTTACTACTATTTTATTTTATCGAAAAATCCTGGAAAAATTAGAAAATTCTCAATTTCCAATAATGAAATTGAACTAATAATTCCTAATAGATCATATTTTAAAATAAATTGGAGTGAATTTAGTAAATTAGAAATTATTTTAATAGAATTAAATGATAAGCCATTTCGTTTATATGAATTTCATTTCATTAATCAGAATTCAGAAAAAAATGTCTATTTAAGTCCTTTTGACTTTCATAAAGAAAATATTGATCAAATCCTATTGTTATTAAAAGAGTACTCACTAAGGATGAAAAAAAAATTCAATAGTTTTAAAGAGAAAAATATATCAGGAGTTTTTCTTAGAGAAGATTTTGAGATTTAATCAATTTTAGCACCGCATGTTGGACAATTTTCAACTAAAGAACCACAAGTTGCGCCGCAAATCTTGCATAATTTTATCGTTTTAGTTGCTCTTTTCATAGGTGGTTTTAATGTCGTTATTGAGATAGGCTTTTCTTTTTGTTCATAAAGTTCTGGAGTTTTTGATATTGCTTTACTATTTGTTCTTGTGCCTATAGTAATTTCTTGACCAAAGAACCCTCCTATTTTAACTTTTTTAGGAGCATTAGGTTCTGGTATTACTACACTTTCTTCTCCTTCATCCTCTACAATTTGTTCTTCTTCCATTCTATCAGTTTGAGGTGTTTCAGAAATTGGTTCTTCTAATTCGATTTCGGGTAACTCTTCTTCTAAATCTTCCTCATATATCATATCAACGAATTCTTCATCTAATTTCAATAATGTTTCACATTGTAGACATCTAAAAATGTGTCTGAATCCTATATTTTTAGCTATAGAATATTTTGCAGCACAACAATTATGAAATTTAGCATTACAATTATAACATTTATGAATTTCATCTGAATGAGCTTCGCAAATAGGACATAACTCTTGTTCGCATACATCACATATTTCTGGATCTTCTGGAGATAAACTAATAAGATCTACTGCTAAACGTTCATAAAAAACTTTATCTTCAGTCAAAACCTGTTCAGGTTCTTCAACTTTAATAACTTTGAATTCTTTTTTATTCTGAATTAGAGATCCAAGGATATTTGGTAATACTTTTTCATTAGAACAATAAAATGTGCCTCCATGAGTTTCACTAGTAATCACTTTTAGTTTAACATCATCTTCATAAAATTTGTCATCTCCTACTCTTATTATGTCAATAAATGCAGAAAACTTCTTCGCTTTGATTAAAAGATCATAAAGTGCATTATAATAATCTTCAGACAATTTACTAGGAGTATCTGATATTATAATGACACGATAATTTTTTCTTGCTTCACGACTCTTTCTAAAAATATAGGCAAGGATTTCATATAAACCATTTTCGAGATAACTTTTTTCATCCTCTCTTTTCTCCCAATTCTCATCAATAGTATCTAAAACGGATTCTGCATCCTTTAAATCGTAAACACTAATTGGGTTATCATCCTTTTGAAATAATACAACTCCATAAGAAGTTAAAGCATTATATTTATCCTTTTCTTTAATAAAAGAACCTATAGCTTTCATTAATGACTTTTTCTTAATAAAATTCGATATTAAATCAATGTAGAATATAAATTCCTCAGAATTGACAGCTTCGGATCTTGGCAACATTTTAGCATCAATGATAAAACTTTAAAAAAATAATAACAGAAGTTATTTATTTATTTATTTATTTTTATTGATAATTTCAAAAAAGATCTAATCATATTTGCTATAGATTCTTTTTATTTAAGTTTATTAAAAGACTATATTATAAAAATATTATAAAACTCAACCTTATTACTAAATTTCATAGTCTAAATCCACAATGAGTACATTTAACTTGTTGGGAGTCATTCTGCCTTCCACATTGAGGACAAATTATAAAGTTCGGTTTCCTTCTTTCTTCTTTAATTGAGTTAGTTCTTTTTTCTAATGTTATTTGCTTCCCTTTTTGAGTTCTAGAATTTGGCTTAAAAGTCGTTTGAGTAGTTCTTTCATAAATGATTTTATCACCTACTTTTTTAACAGTATAAACTTTACCAAAAAAGCCTCCTATTCTAATAGTTTTAATTATTTCAACTTCTGGAATGGGGGTCTGTTCAATTTTTGCCGATATCAGTTTTTCATTTTCTTCTTCATCTAAAGTAGGCTGAAGTGTTGGCAATGTCTGTATTTTTGGTAGTTCTTTAGGAACTTTCTTATATTCTTCTTTCAAGTATTCTTTTACAGTACTAACTTCAACTTCACCAGAAACCTCAATAATCTCATCCTCTTCTATCTTAAGAAGTACATCGCATTCTTTATTTGGACAACGAAAAATATTTGGGATACCAATATTATGATTTATCACGTAATTTGTTACACAGCAATTATGGAAACTGAAATTACAATCCTCACAAACTTTGGGTATGTCATATATATCTGTGCACACAGGACATACTTCTTCTTTACAGAAATAGCATAAAAGTCCTTCAACGTTTTCAGCCTTTTTCAAGGATTTAGCTAAATGATTATAAAAAGCATAATCTTCTTTAGATATTTTAATGCGTTCGGGTTTATCTATAAAAGTAGATACAAATTGTTTGGTTTTTACTAATTTTTTCATAACATCATTGAAATCTTTTTTATCTTTAATATAAAATATACCACCTTTTGTATCTGCAGTTAAAACGTTTAATTTAACATCATCACTGAAAAATCGCTCACTCATTTCAGAAACTCTAATAATATCTATGAAAGTCGGAAAATTTTTAATTTTATTAACAAGATTAAATAATGCTTCTTGATAATCGAGGGATAAATCAGATGGTGTATCAGTAATAATTATGATTCTATTAAATTTCGACTTTTTTCTGACTGTTTCAGCAATATAAGAAAATATGTAAAATAAACCATTTTCAAAATAACTTTGTTTTTTGGGGCGTGTTCTCCAATTCTCATCAATTGATTTCGCAATTATTTCGGAATCTTTTTTATCATTAATAAAGATTGGATTTCCTTCTTCTTGAAATACCAGAAGAGAATAATGTCCTTTTATATTTACTTTGTTTTTTTCCTCAATATAATATTTAATTGCCTTAATAATTTCCTTTTTCTTCAAAAGATCCTTCGTTAAATCCAAGTAAAAATAGATATCTTCAACCATTTCTTTCACAATAGGTTATTTAGGATGAAAAAGATGTTCTAACATTATTAATAATCTTAATGTTAAAACCTCCTTAAATATTTTTTAGAAAAGAAACAGATAT